>JAHEDA010000015.1 GCA_024641445.1 Gammaproteobacteria bacterium | reverse complement strand
TCCCTTCTTTAGTGTCGAGGGCTATCGCGTGGGTAAGACCCGTGGCGCCGTCGATACTAATGGCAATCGCACCGGGTTTAGTAATCACGCCTTTGGTATCGCTATCGATATCAATGCGCAACAAAACGGTTTGTATGATCACTGCGTGCGCTTTGGTCCAGCCTGTCGACTTCTGCGCGGTGGTCTCTGGCAGCCTGGAACAATTGGCAGCTTGTTTGCAGAACACCCGTTAGTGCAGTCTTTTAAGACCGTGGGATTCAAGTGGGGTGGGCAGATTGTAGGTCAGCAAAAGGACTTTATGCACTTTTCACCGACGGGGTATTGATTAATAATTTCAGCTTCGTCATCCCCGTGCAGGTGGGAATCTGAAAATCGTTACAAAATGGTGCCCACCGAACGCCCCTTCTCCCTCCGGGAGAAAGGCGGGGTGAGGGGCAGGTGGATGCCATTATGAGAATCTATCGAGATGCCAAACATTCTGGTTTCCAACCTTTGCCTGAGTGACAAATTATTGGACTTATCCTTGATAAATATAGAAGTTGGTTGTGATCTGCTGACCCCCATGTAACTGGGGCATTGGCTACACTTTCCTAACTCGGCAGCAACCCCGCATGCGCCGTCTCTTCATCTGTTAATACCCGTTCCTGTACCACACGCCATTTGCCGTCAGTCTCTTTCTCCAGTAATACCTCGATACCCTGGGCACTAGTGCTGCCGTCGCTGGCCTCGACCACCTCATAGGTCTTGAACATGATCTGTGAATCGTTATTGGCCGCGAGTTTGAGGCCGTGGTAGCGAATATCCTTGACAATGCGATGACTGAATTCGTGCGCGCACTGCGCGGCCCATGCCTCGTAGTCGATGACATCAAACCCCGGTACACCGAGTAGTCGCACTGAGCGCGAGAGCAGGTCGAGATGACCCTCAATATTGTGTTCACGTGCGGTCTGGGCGAGTCGTTCTAGCCATTGTGTTGCAATATCGTATGCCATGGATTGTTTTCCGTAATAGGCGGTATGCTGAATGCCGTCATCATCGGGTATTAAGCTAAGATGATGTCCAAACATCATAGCATGGGCTATGGGAAACAAGGAGTTAGAAGATGTTATATGTTGATGACGCACAGCTGGACCGGTTGGCACAAGAGGCGGCGGGGCTGCCACGCAGGCGAAAAAACCTTAATTTACATGCCGATCTTGCCGATAAAGTACAGAGGCTCTTCATTGCCATGCAGCCGGGCAGTTATGTGCGGCCGCACCGCCACACCGGGGCGACCAAGACGGAATTATTTATGGTGATTCGGGGCGGCTTCGACATCTTCATTTTTTCAGAGATGGGTGAGGTGTTGGAGCGTTACGAGTTGAGGGCCGAGGGACCTGGGCGGGTGTTGGAGATGCCACCGGGAACCTGGCATACCGTGCTGGCGCAAACAGACGGTTCGATTTTTTTTGAGGTGAAGCAGGGGCCATTTACCCCCCTCTCGGACAAGGACTTTGCCGGCTGGGCACCCGAGGAGGGTGCTGCAGAAGTAATGGAATTCGTGCAATGGTTGCAACACGCCCAGGTGGGTGAGCGACCACCTGGCCCATGAAGGAGTGGTGTGCGTGCCACGTCTAATGTCTGGTGAACTGTAATGACCGATAATCGTAGTAAAATTATCACTATCCTCAAGAAGGTCCCGTTATTTAACGGGATGTATGAGGATGAGTACATCACCCTCAGTAGTCTCTTCGTTGCCAAGGAGACCCCGGAGGGGCGGGTGGTCTTTCGTGAAGGGGACGCCAGCCTGTGTATGTACGTTATGCTCTCGGGCGAGATCGCCCTCACTACAATTGAGGCCGGTCACATCTACACCCTCCACCCCGGTGAGATCTTTGGTGAAATCGGTCTGTTGAGCCAGAATCCCCGTACCGCAACTGCCACCTGCCTGCGCAAGTGTGTGATGATGGAAATTACGCGCGAGGATTACAATATCCTCATGAGTAAGTTCCCACACCTAAGTAACATTATAATGCGCAATATCGCCCTGAATCTCTCCCGTCATATCGTGCGCATGAACAAGCAAGATGTGGTCAGTGATATAAAGAAGGTTGAACACCGTCGGGAGGTTTCCTACACCCCGCGCAAGGACCCTGAGCCAAAAGAAAGCCCTACCGTGATTAAGCTGCGGTAGTTCAGGTTTACGGGCTGGCGATTCAATAAAGTTAAACACTCCCCCTGAGATGTGATATGGAGACGATTTTGTGTCCATACACGGGAAAAGGTTAACCCTCCGTTCTAGAATTAGGATACATTTCCACAGTTAGAACAGGTTACTACCAGAGGTCTGGCTAGTAAGACCGGAGGAGCGGCGTGATCATCCCTCAACTCGTGGCGCATCGTGGTTATGCGCGTGACTATCCTGAGAATACCCAGTTGGCCCTGGAGGCGGCGATTAGCGCCGGGGCGCAATTCGTGGAGGTCGACGTACAGTTGACTGCCGACCGCGTACCGGTGTTGTTTCACGATCGCACCCTGGAACGGATGTGTAATCGAAAGGGCGCGATTCATGAGTATCCTCTGTCGGATCTTTCCGAGTATCGGGCATCAGAGTTTGGTCGCTTCGGCTATAAATTTGTCGACAACCCGATTACTACTCTGTTCGGTCTGGTCGGGCTTTTGCACCGACACCCGCGTGTAACCGCCTTTGTAGAACTCAAGCGACTCAGCATAGAGCAATTTGGCGTTGATACCGTCCTGAATCGTATCCAACCCCTGTTGGCCCCGGTGGCCGCGCGTTGTGTTTTGATCTCATATGACCACCACGCCCTCTTACGGGCGAAGGAACGCGGCTGGCCGGTGGTGGGTGCGGTCATTGATGAGTGGAGTGAGCGTAAGCAGGCCATCATTACCAATCTGAATCCACGATATCTCTTTTGCGATAAGGAGGGCCTGCCCAAACGGGGCAAGCTCAAATACTTTTCCAGTCAACTCGTTGTCTTCGAGGTGGATGAGATTGAACTGGCCATGTCACTGGCGAGTCGTGGTGTACAGTTCATCGAGACCTTCTCTGTGGGCGCTATGTTGGAAGCACTTGGCTTGTGCGCTGAGTGATGGTATGAGCAAGACCGTTGATGTCTGTATCATTGGTGGCGGCATACACGGTGTTGGTGTGGCACAGGCAATGGTTGCCGCTGGGTACAGCGTGGTGGTACTGGAGCAGGCGAGTCTGGCGAGTGGTACCTCCAGTCGCTCCAGTAAACTAATTCACGGTGGGCTGCGTTATCTTGAAAGCGCTCAGTTCAATCTGGTGTATCACTCCCTTGCCGAGCGCGAGATACTCCTGAGAATTGCCCCAGACTTGGTGCATCTCACCCCCTTCTATATTCCGATTTACCGTGAAACAACACGTCGGCCCTGGCAGATCCGTGCAGGACTCTCGCTCTATGCCTTGCTCGGTAAGCTACATCGGCACAATCTATTTCACTCCCTGGCAAAGGATAAGTGGACGACTCTGGATGGTCTGCAAGGGGAGGGTTTGCAGCGGGTGTTCTGTTATTGGGATGCGCAGACGGATGACGCCTTGCTGACCCGTGCTGTAATGAAATCCGCAGAGTCTCTGGGCGCGGAATTGATCTGTCCAGCCGAATTTGTGGCCGCAGAGGTATCTGGTTTGAGTGTCGAGGTGACATATCGACAGGGTGATATGCAACACAACTTGTCCTGTGCTGTTCTTATCAATGCCGCAGGTCCATGGGTCAATCATATTCTCGACAAGATCCCCGTGACGACACCGAGGCCGATGGACCTGGTGCAGGGAACACACCTAATACTGAAAAATTCAGCACCGACGGGTATTTATTATGTCGAGGCACCTCAGGACCGGCGAGCCGTTTTTATTATGCCGTGGAAGCGTCGTATGATGATCGGTACCACCGAGACGGTGTATCACGGTAATCCACGTGAGGTCGTACCACTGGAGGTCGAAAAACGATATTTACTGAAGGTGTTGCACCAGTATTTCCCCGCAGCGAGTTCAGAGGTCATTGATGCCTTTGCCGGGCTGCGCGTATTGCCTGGTGGGGAGGGCTCGGTCTTTAATCGCGCACGCGATACGGTATTGTATAAACAGGCGTCGCTGCCAAGGTTGCTAACGCTCTATGGCGGTAAACTCACGGCCTATCGCACTACGGCACAGAAGGTATTGGCAGAGGTACTACCATTACTCCCCGCTCGCCAGGCGCGTGGTGATACGGCACGGATGGTGTTAGCGCCAGAGTGATCTCGAAGAGCCTGCGGGTACTTTTTTCTACGGCGGGCATCGGTGACTGCGTCGTTTCCAATCACACACCTTAATTTCCCCTGCGCATGGTATTCAGCATCGTTTGTTGCCACTGTTGGTAGCGTGTCTTGAGGATGCCGTTATGTTTTGGTTCAAACCAGACTCCGGGTTCACGCTCAGGCCAGGTTGTCGGTTGTCCTGCGAGGAGGTAGGCAGTACCGCGTGCAGTGGCCTCGCACTCGACCGGTCGATAAATGGGCAATCCGCTGAGGTCTGCAAGGCGTTGGCACAGTCCATCCAGCCGGGCCAGCCCACCGGTAATCTGAATCTGTTCTGGCGGTGAAGAGGTCTTCATCATCTCCTCGAGGTTGGCGATGAGGAGGAAGATGATGCTCTCAACCACCGCAACGGCGCGAGCGGCGACGCCACCCTCACCGATGAACTCGATTGGAAACTCTGCCTGCCAATAGGGTGAGCCGAGGCCTGCTACACCATTCATAAACAAGGGTGGTTCGGTTTCAGTGGCGAGCCATTGCGGCAATTGCCCGAAAAGATCGTCGATAGATTCTTCTTCACGCAACCATTCCAGTGCACTACCAGCACCGTTTACCGTTCCTTCAAGCACGTAGTAACGACGCTCGGCCTCTTGCTGGATAAGACTGGTGAGGAGGCGACGACTATAGAGACAGATGGGGCCGGAGGGGCGTGAAATAAAGGCGCCGGTACCGGTGTTGATATAGACCGTGTCGGGCTGGATATGGCCGTAGGCAAACATGGCGGCGGCCTGATCGCCGGTGACCTGTGTCATGGGTAGGCGCAGGTCACCGACCTCAAGATAACCAAACAGGTGATGAGTCGGCACACAGGCGGGCAGGGGTTCGCGTGGGATATTAAACATCGTTAATAAGTTGTTGTCCCAGGTCCCTTGTTTGATATTCCACAACTGGGTGCGCGCGGCATTGACGTGATCAACCAGCAAGGGGCGTTCTACTAACAGGTGGTGGCATAGAAAGCTGGCCATTGGGCCAAAGGCCAGGCGGCCCATCTCAAGTGCCTCGGCCACCTCCGGCACATGTTCAAGACACCAGCGTAGTTTGCTGGCACCGTAGTGGGCAGTGAGGAACAGGCCGGTACGGACGTGAATATCTTCACGTTGCGGTAAAAATTGCTCCAGCCATGTATGATTTCGACGGTCTTGCCAGCTGATGATCGGCGTGAGTGGTCTGCCGGTCTCGCGGTCCCAACTAACGATGTTGGAGCGTTGGGTTGCCATACCTGCACGGACGAGACGAAAGCGTTGGTCTCCGAGTGTACGAATGACTTCTTCCACGGATTCGCGGATTGAACTCAACAAGGCCAGCGGGTCTTGTTCGACGTAGTCGTCCTGAGGGTGGCGGGTCTCAATGTCGCGTGAGGCGTGGGCAACGATCTCGCCCTTGCCATTGAAGACGATGGCTCGACTCGCGTGGCCACCCTGGTCGATGGTGAGGAAGAGTTGGTCTTGGATCAGAACTTCTTCATTCATAAACTAATTTATTTTTCCGTATCAGTTACGCCGCAGTCAGATTGACGGCGAGCAGTCCGAGTCGATAGTCCCCGGCGGGTAATTGAATAATCACTTGATGTCCGCTGCCGGGAGCCGCCTCCACGGGTTCACCCTTAAGATTGGTCATCTGCTCCAACAGGAACGTATGATTTCCCTCCGGTGTGATGACCTCCAGTGCATCTCCCACCACAAAGCGATTTTTTACCATAATCTCAGCCCGTGAGGTTTGCGGATCAAAGTGTGTTATCTCGCCCACAAATTGTTGCTGGGTGGAGACCGAGCTTCCCTGCAAGTAATTTTGATAGTCCTGATCAGGATGCCGATCATAGAAACCGTCGGTATAGCCCCGATTGGCGAGTCCATCCAGTTTTCGATAGAGATCGGGATTAAAGCTCCGCCCGGCAACGGCATCGTCGATGGCCTGACGGTAGATCTGCGCGGTGCGTGCGACATAGTAATGGGATTTGGTGCGGCCCTCGATCTTGAGCGAGTCGATGCCGATGCGGGCAAGGCGCTCCACGTGCTGAATCGCACGCAAGTCGCGTGAGTTCATGATGTAGGTGCCGTGCTCGTCTTCGAGGATCGGCATCAGTTCACCGGGGCGTGAACCCTCTTCGATCAAATAGGTGCGGTCGGCGAGGGGGTGTCGATTCTGGTTTCGCAGGTCGGTGAAGGGCTCGGGTGTCTTCATCAATGACATGGCATCGAGTTCGATGCGCCGGGCGTCACCGCTATCGCTCTCGGCGCTGTTGTGTATCTTGTATTCCCATCGGCAGGCATTGGTGCAAGTACCTTGATTGGGGTCGCGGTGATTGAAGTAACCTGATAACAGGCAACGGCCCGAGTAGGCAATACAGAGCGCTCCGTGGACAAATACCTCCAGCTCCATGTCGGGGCAGCGTTGGCGGATCTCCTCAACTTCGTCGAGGGAGAGTTCGCGCGAGAGGATGACGCGGGTGAGGCCGAGCGACTGCCAGAATTTGACTGCGGCAAAGTTTACCGTATTGGCCTGGACCGAGAGGTGTACAGGGACTTCGGGCCATCGTTCACGCACCATCATGATAAGGCCCGGGTCCGCCATGATAAGGGCATCGGGGCCCAGCGCGATTACCGGTTCCATGTCGGTAAGGTAGCTCTTTACCTTGGTGTTATGTGGCATGATGTTGCTCGCCACAAAGAACTTTTTGTTGAGTCGATGGGCCTCGGCGATACCAATGGCGAGGTTATCGAGCATAAAATCATTGTTGCGTACTCGCAGGCTATAACGCGGTTGGCCGGCATACACGGCGTCCGCACCGTAGGCGAAGGCGTAGTGCATATTTTTGAGGGTTCCGGCGGGCAGGAGCAATTCTGGGGTCTTCAGCATAAAGTATATTTTAGTGGATACCTATATATTAAGAAATGCACGATTGGGGCGATAGCATTGAATGAGTAGGGATAATCCAGACATTGAGTCCATCACGGTGCGTCGGAGTGATCGCTCACGTCGCCTGCAATTGCGTGTTTCCCCCTACGGTAAGGTCGAGTTGGTGGCGCCCAGGGCCGTAAGTGATCGTGTAGTCAGGCAATTTATTCTACGGCATCAAGAGTGGCTGGACCGTACCCTGGCGCAGGTCGAGCATCAGCGTCGGCAAAACCCCGAGACCTTCGCCGAGGTCCCTGCCCGTATAGACCTTGCTGGTCTGAACGAGGTTTGGCTGGTGGATTGGCTGCGCGGCGAGGGTTCGACCCGTCTGCGAGTGAATGACTCACGTCGTGTTATTCACCTGGTTGCGGATGACCCCGTCATCATTAGACAACGCCTGCGGCAGTGGCTAGATCGGCGCGCACGCGAAAGTCTGACCTCCTGGGTACTGCAATTGAGCCAGCAACATAACCTGCCGGTCAATAAGATAAGCGTGCGTTCACAGAAGACGCGTTGGGGTAGTTGTTCCGCACGCAAGAATATCAGTCTCAATCGCAATCTGCTTTTTCTCAAACCCGAGCAGATCGAGTATCTCCTCATCCATGAGCTGTGTCATACCGTACACATGAATCACTCCCCTGCGTACTGGAAAAAGGTATCTGAACTGTCACCTGACTATCAGGGCATCGATAAAAGTCTGCGCCATGGTTTTCGTCAGGTACCTCTATGGGCCTTAACCGAGTAACCATTATGACTTATTCAACACTTATCACTGCAACCGAACTGGCCTTTCATCTGACTGACCCGGCATGGGTGGTGGTGGACTGCCGCTTTGACCTTATGCATCCCCAGAAGGGTTATGCAGACTATTTGGCCGGACACATCTATGGTGCACGTTATGCAAATCTGGACAATGACTTGGCGGGAGTGAAGTTCCCTGGTGGTGGTCGTCACCCCTTGCCAGACCCCGAGAAATTTATGCAATGTTTGGAGGCTTGGGGAATCACACCCTCGACCCAGGTGGTGGCCTACGATGACGCGGGGGGTGCCATTGCGGCGCGACTCTGGTGGCTTTTGCATAACTGGTTGCGTCATCGAGGTGTTGCCGTTCTGGACGGGGGAATGCGTGTGTGGCAGGAGGCTGGACAGTTACTTTCAACCGAGATACCTGCTGTAAGCACAACACACTATCGTGTGCAGACGGATGATTCCTGTTGGGTGGATGCTGCGGAAGTGGCCGGATTGGCACATGGCGATGGTGTCTTGCTTGATGCCCGAGCGGCCCCGCGTTTTATGGGTATGGTCGAGCCGATCGACCCCATTGCCGGTCACGTACCGTGGGCGCGTAATCACCCATTTAGTCAGAATCTTGACGAGAGCGGTCGTTTTCTTGATCCGGAATTGCTACGCGAGGCGTACAAAAAGGAGTTTGTCGAGGTGTCAGCTGGTGCCAAGGTGATCCATATGTGTGGGTCAGGGGTAACGGCCTGCCACAACATCTTGGGGATGAAACGCGCGGGCTTGGCGGATTCGCAACTATATGTAGGCTCATGGAGTGGATGGATCGACCCACCAGGACGACCCATCGCAAAATCAACCACGGATTAGCAAACTATGGCATAGTACGTGCTATTAACAATATGACTACGCTGTAGTCATAAGAGAAGAATTAAAATTGACTGCCCAGGACATGAGGTCAGAGGGGGAAATCGTGGAAACTCAATCAGTCGCCAGTGAGCGTCGCTCAACATCGCAAGAAAAGTTATCGACCTTGCTCCAAACCCGTACGGAGACACTCTCTCTGTACACCCAGTTGGCCAATCTACGCCCGTTCAAGCCAACCAATGAAGTACAAATGTTGTTGCAGGAATTCTGTGAGGCCCTGGTGGACTACACCGCCTCGGCCCATTTTCAGCTTTACCGTTTTATTGAGGATGACAGCGAGCGCCGTGCCTCTGTACGAACGCTGGCAGCCGACATCTATCCCACTATTGCCGACAGCACACAGTTTATTCTGGACTTCAATGAGCGGTACGACTGTGAAGACCACTGTAACAATCTGGCGAGTCTGGATAGGGACCTGTCGAAACTGGGCGAGATGCTGGCGGACCGCATTCAGTTGGAAGACCAGATAGTGGACCTCCTGCAACGGGGGCGTCGATAGTCTGCCTCAGCCCCGGCAGGGTGCCGGGGCTGGTTGTGGCTTTAGGCGCAGAGTCTTAATAGCCGCTCCGAGGTCTGAGTAAAAATGGCCTCGTGCTTTTCCCTCTCCGTGGCGAGGAGTACCACCGCTTCCTCAATGCTCAATTCTTCAACCTCATAGGTCGGCGGGGTTTCATCTTGCATGGCATCTGCCCTCATGGAATTACTGAGGGTTATATAGCAATTTATATGTAAAACATCAAATTACAGCTGTATCTTATTGAAATATAAAATATTGATGGCAATAAAAAACGCACCTAAGGTGCGCTATTTGGGTGAGTCCGATTGTGGAGGGCTACATTAGCGGTCGATGCGCGTGGTCAGATTGTTTTCCCGCGCCAGGCGCAGCCTTTCATGCACGTGTGCGGTGCTACCTAATTGATTTCCAAGATAATATCCCAAGGCAAACAGACTCAAACTCAGCAGAACTACCAACAGTACCATCATCCACCTCCGCTATTTCATACCCGTAACCACTTCAATGACTTTATCGGCAGGGGGGGAGCCTAACTTAAACCGATCTCGGTAGTTGCGATGAGCATCACGCTATCAAAGGCCTGCTGCGAGGGGTTCCGAGGGTTCCGCCTCTGTATCGGCCTCCGTCGTTTGTTCCGTGTCGGGATTGGGTGACGGATCGCTATCGGTACCGGCCGCAGGGTCGTCGTCGGTGAGAGTGAGTTTGTCTTTATTTTCGGGCCCACTCACGGGCAGCATGCGCTCCAGCATGGTGGTGGGGCTCTGGCCCAGGCGCTGCTCGTAGATGACCATATAGGAGAATACCCGTTGTAAATAGTCGCGGGTCTCTGGGAAGGGCACCATCTCTACCCACAGGTCGGCCGGGACGACCCCATTGTTGGGGAGCCACTCCTTCACGCGCAGGCCACCGGCGTTATAGGCGGCGGTGGCGAGGACCATGTTGCCCTTGAAGCGATGTTGGACCTTACGCAGGTAGCTCACCCCCAGTTTGACGTTGGTACCGATATTCAGCAGGTCACTGTGGCGCGGGGTGCGTAGATTCATGGACCGCGCCACCTGCCGGGCGGTGCGTGGCAACAACTGCATCAGGCCCATGGCCCCGGCATGGGAGCGGGCGTCGGCGGTGAAGGCGCTCTCCTGTCGGATGATGGCGTAGGCCCAGGCGGGATTGACGCCCTGGCGTTTGGCCTGGTCCAGCACCAGGGTGCGGTGGGCCAGGGGAAAGCGCATATCCAGGTCATCCCAGTACTCGGCCTCGGCCAGGCTGATAATGGCGCGGTCATACCAGCCCCAGTCATGGGCCAGCTTGGCGGCCTTGAGTATCTGCTGGCGACTCATCTGTTGCAGGGCAAAGCTCCACTCGCGGCGGGCTGCAACGACACGCCCCAGGTTATACAGCTCGCGGGCGCGGGCGATAGCGGTAATCTTGTCCAGGCTGCTCAAGTCATCTTTGCTGTAATCGAGGGGGCGGTTATCGAGTTGATAACCGAGTCCGGCGCGGTCGGCGGCGAGGAAACCATAAAAGGTGCGTTGTTGAGAGATGTTGGCATACTGACTGCGGGCCTCTTCCATGTGGCCGAGGGCCTCAAGGGTGCGGGCACGCCAGTACTGCCAGCGCTCGGAGTTCTGGTCCTGATGATCCAGGCGAGAGAGCCATTCCATGGCGGTATCCCAGTCCTGGTCGCGCATGGCGGAGAGGATATAGACCGTGATCAATGCGGGGGTCTCTTGGGGAAGTTTCAGTGCAGAGATCCAGGCGCGAGCCTCTTCGCCGCCAGTCTGGAGCAGCTTTAGGGCGAGTCGACGCTCCAAGCGTTGGCGTGTGGCCTCGGTAAAGCTGTATTCACCCTGCAGGAGTTTCCAGTATTGAGCTGCCTTGATGGGGTCGCTGCTGGCCATGCGGGAGATGCCATCGGCCATGATCCAGCGCAGCGCCTCGATATCCTGGCCAACGTGTTTTTGGTGTAACTCAAGTATCTTGTCGGGGTGACGCCGCAGCTTGCGCCAGATCTCAACCCAGCCCTGATCCTCTTTACCGAGGTAGTCTTTGGCCAGATGAGAGGCCAGGCGTGTGTTCCCCGAGTTCATGGCCAATTGGATGCGCAGCCAGATATGTTCGAGATTGAGGCCACCCTCATCTCGCCACTTTTTCATCGGGCCGTCGCAGGCCTTTGGCAGGGAGGCACCGGTTAGCCAGAGCGAGCGGCTCAGGGCATGTGCCGCAGATTTCTCACCCACCTCAAACAGGCCTTGCGCGTACTGACACTGCAGCCCTTTATCGGTTACGCGGGTGAAATTGGCGACCAACTCGGGCCATTTCTTTTCGTGAGCCAACTGAGTCAACCAGCGATAGCGTAATTTTTCGGCGAGGGGGCTATTGCCCTGGCCATTGATATAGGCGGTTATCGCAGCGGGGTCGGCCTTGCGCAGGTCACGTTTTAGAAGTGTATAAGTGAGATAGGGGTAAAGTGGGTAATCCTTGAGACGGGGCTCGATGCGACGAAAGGCACTGATCTGGCCTCGGGCGAGGTAGGACTCTGCCTTGACGAAAAGGTGACGTTGATCACGCAGACTTGCCGCACCAGCGTCCTCCGCCATGCTGGGGCTGCTGCACAGCAACATCCCTGTGGCCAGCACAGGCAATACCGGGATCGTTTTCCAAACTAAAGCGCGCATCAAATGAGCATCCTGCCGTGAATCCGAGCCACCTCGACGAGCAAGGTGGCATATCAAATAAGCTATCGGCAATTTCCTAGCAGGGTTGATGCCAAGTGTGTGAACAAGTCGCGGAAATCGGCCCTTTTTATCGAGGGTTTGTTTTATACTTGGCCCCGCAGTGGAAAGACTATAGCCGCAGCCTTGCTGCGGAAACAAGCCCCAGCCCTTTCCCATCCGGTTTATTTTTTCAGACTATGAACAGAGAGTTGTTATGGCGCAGAAATTGAACAAGATCAGTGCACGCATCACCCAACCCAAGTCACAAGGTGCCTCTCAGGCCATGTTATACGGCACCGGCATGACCCGCGACGATATGGACAAGGCCGAGGTCGGTATCTCCAGTGTGTGGTGGGAGGGCAATACCTGCAACATGCATCTCAATGACCTCGCCGCCAAGGTGAAAGAGGGGGTGCAGGCTGCTGGATTGGTTGGCATGCGTTTCAACACAATTGGTGTCAGTGACGGTATCTCCATGGGCACAGATGGAATGAGCTATTCACTGCAATCGCGCGACATCATTGCCGATTCCGTTGAGACAGTAATGAATGCACAGTGGTATGACGCCAACATCTCGATCCCCGGCTGTGACAAAAACATGCCCGGTGTTCTGATTGCCATGGGGCGCATCAATCGTCCCTCGCTCATGATCTATGGTGGCACCATCAAACCAGGGCATCACGCTGACAAGACCCTGGATATCATCTCGGCCTTCCAGAGTTATGGTGAATTCATCACCGGCAAGATCACCGAGGAGGAGCGTGAGGCCATCGTCGAGAAATCCTGCCCTGGTGCGGGGGCCTGTGGAGGCATGTACACCGCCAACACGATGGCCTCAGCGATTGAGGCAATGGGCATGAGCCTGCCTTACAGTTCCTCAACCCCTGCGGTTGACCCAGGCAAGATGCAGGAGTGCCTGCGCGCGGGTGAGGCCATCAAATTATTGTTAGAGCGCGACATCAAGCCGCGCGACATCATGACACGCAAGGCCTTTGAAAATGCCATCGTGATCGTGATGGCGCTTGGTGGTTCTACTAATGCGGTCCTGCACCTGATCGCCATGGCGCGTGCTGTCGATGTCAAGTTGAGCGTGGATGATTTTCAGGCCTTGAGTGACCGGGTGCCCTTTATTGCTGATCTCAAGCCGAGTGGGCGCTATGTTATGGAGGATGTGCACAAGGTGGGGGGAACACCCGCTGTGATGAAGTATCTGTTAGAGAAGGGATTGCTGCATGGTGATTGCTTGACTGTCACCGGTAAAACAGTCGCCGAAAATCTGCGAGACCTGCCTGGCCTCAAATCCGGGCAAGAGGTAATCCTGCCGCTGGAGAAATCTATCAAGCCCACCGCACACATTCAGATCCTGAAGGGCAATCTGGCCCCGGGTGGATCGGTTGCCAAGATCACCGGCAAAGAGGGTTTGTTATTTAAAGGACCGGCGCGCGTGTTCGATTGCGAGGAGGACATGCTGGCCGGGGTGGAGAAGGGTGAGATCAAGAAGGGTGATGTGGTCGTCATTCGCTACGAGGGGCCTAAGGGTGGTCCGGGTATGCCGGAGATGCTGACACCAACCTCAGTCATCATGGGGGCGGGCCTGGGTAAGGACGTAGCGTTAATCACCGATGGTCGTTTCTCGGGGGGCTCGCACGGTTTCATCATTGGGCACGTTGTACCTGAGGCACAAGAAGGTGGTCCAATCGGCCTGATAAAAAATGGAGACGTTATCACCATCGACGCCGAGAAGCGCTTGTTGGAAGTCGATGTGAGTGATGCCGAGATGGCAAAACGTCGTCAGGCCTGGAAGATGCCTGCCTATAAGGCAACACGGGGCACGCTATTCAAGTACATCAAGAATGTTAAAGATGCCTCGCTGGGTTGTGTCACTGATGAATAGTGTTTGACGTTTGACTGATTTGCAGTCCAGTCTGCGGCGGACATGACAACCGACGACATCTGTCGGGTACTGTGTATGGCAACTTACGTCACGACACGGGTTAATTTTGCTAGAATCACGCCAACGTGAAGGGCGCCAAATGTTGGTGGGGACAAGATGTTCAGCAAACAAGAACCTGAGGCCGGGCGGTGGTACGTCAATCGTACCGGTAAGCTCATCAAGGCAAAGTTAGTGATGCTTGAGGCAGGGCAGCCACAACGTATCCTGGTTGAGTACCTGGATGGTATGCGTCTTATGATCGGAGTCGATGCGTGGCGCTGCCTGCAATTGTGCGAACATTCGCCGAGTACGGCAGTGAGGCTGTAACAACTGATTCATATTTGAATGGTATTCAATCTGCCCGGTCTTCGCCGGGCTTTTTTTACGTGGAGGAAATACTATGCAAGAGGATTCAATTGCAGTCATACAGGCCAAACTCAAGGCCTTCGCGGTGGAGCGAGATTGGGAGCAGTTTCATAGCCCAAAGAATCTCGCGATGGCCCTGAGTATTGAGGCCGCCGAGTTGATGGAGCATTTCATGTGGCTGGACCTGACCCAAAGCGAGAATCTACCGGAGGAAAAACGCCGACAGGCTGCTCATGAGCTGGCGGATGTGTTTATCTATACCCTGCGCCTGGCCGAGCGTATGGGGGTTGATCTAATCCAGACCACATATGAAAAGATGGCCATCAATGCAGAAAAATACCCGGCAGATAAGGTGCGCGGGAGCGCTAAAAAATATACAGAATACTAAATAGTGCAGACGTGCCGTGACAGCTTAGACCCCGTCTACGCTGGAGTTTAACAGGACATCGACCTCGGTGGCACTGATGGGGCGACTGAACAGGAAACCCTGCACGGCGTGACACTTATGTTTTTTCAGGAAGTTGAGCTGTGCCTCGGTCTCAACTCCCTCTGCGATGACTCGCATACTGAGGTTCTTGCCCATATCGATGATGGCCGCAGTAACGGCGGCATCGTCCGGGTCGGTAGCAATGTCGCGAATAAAGGAACGATCGATCTTGAGCGTATCGATGGGGAAGCGGCGTAGATAGCTGAGTGATGAATAGCCGGTACCAAAATCATCAAGTGCAATACGCACCCCAATTTCCCCAAGTTCCAACAAGGCGTTTGAGGTGGCGGTCGCATTGCGCATCAACATACTCTCGGTAATCTCCAGCTCTAATAAACGCGGGTCACAGCCAGTCGTGCTAATTATATTTTTTATCTCGTCGACGAGGTGTTTGTTGTTAAATTGACGACTAGAAATGTTTACTGAAATATGCAGGTTATCATGGTGTTGATTCTTCCAATGCCGCGCCTCGGTACATGCCGTGGTCAGTACCCAGTGTCCAACGTCAATAATCAGACCGGTTTCTTCCAGGATAGGGATAAATTCTGCCGGTGAGATAATACCAAGTTCCGGGTGTTGCCAGCGCAACAGGGCCTCCATACCAAAGATACTGCCATTGTAGAGATCAACTTGTGGCTGATAGAGCAGGAAGAATTCATTTCGTTCTAGTGCGTGGCGCAGGCTGTTTTCCATCGTCAGACGCTTAATGGCACTTGAACTCAGTTCATTGGAATAAAAGTGGTAAGTGTTCTTGCCTAAATCCTTGGCTCGATACATGGCGATATCGGCATTTTTTAACAGGGTGTCACTATTTTCGCCGTCGACCGGGAACAGGCTAATACCAATGCTGGCAGTGATGAATAACTCTCGGCTGTTCACACTAAAACCATCCGTGAAGGTATCCAGGAGTTTTTGTGTAATACCACTGATGTCAGCCTCAAGGGCGATATCATCCAGAATAATCGCAAATTCGTCACCACCAAAGCGGGCAATCGTATCTTCGGTGCGAATGTTATTCTGGAGCCGGGCCGTGATCTGTAGCAAGAGCGCGTCACCCGTGGCGTGACCGAGCGTATCATTGATGTTCTTGAATCGATCAAGGTCAAGGAAGAGTACGGCGACCATGCGTTTGTGCTCACGCGCTCGTACGAGCGCCAGATTGAGCCGATCCAGGAACAGCGTGCGATTTGGTAGTTCAGTCAATGCGTCATGGTGCGCCATGAACTGCAAGCGCTCCTGGGTCGCCATGCGTTCGGTAATGTCCTTGGCAGTGGCTACAAAATTCGTAATTTGCCCAAGCTGATCCTTGAGTGGTGTAATGGTCTTCTCTTCATATAATAAACTGCCATCCTTACGCTTATTTATAAAGATATCGCTAAAGGAGTGACCTGCCAGAATGGTCTGCCAGAGTCGTTCATAAAAGTCGGGGCCATGTTGACCCGATTTGAGGATGTCCAGTTTTTTTCCTAACACCTCATTCTGGTTGTAACCGGTGGTTACCTCGAAGGCGCGATTGGTGTATTCGATCTTTCCTTCTTTGGTTGTAATGACGATTGAGTCGGCGGTCTGTTCCAGCGCGCTTGCCAGGATGAGATTGTGGCGCTGTGCCTGTACCTTTTCGGTGACATCTCGGGTGGTCCCCTCGATACCTGTTACCTTGCCGTGTTCGTCGAGTTTGTAGTGGGCATTGGTGGAGACCCAAAACACACTTCCATCACGATGGCGCATTGCGGCTTCATAGTTACTCACCGAGCCGCCATTTTCCTGTAGCGTTTTGAGAAAATGCTCTCGCTGTAATGGACTGGTATAATAATCAGCCATCCTGGTGCCAATTGCCTCTTCAGGGGTGCGCCCAAATAACTTACTAACTGAGGCCGAGAGGTGAGTTAGTTCGCCCTGGAGATTGACGGCGTAGTAGGTGTCCTGCATGTTTTGCAGGATATTTGTCAGCTCATGCTCTGAAACCCTGAGTCGCTGTTCTGCCAGGACACGTTCAGTAATATCCTGCACCAGCGAGGTGACGCCAATAACGACACCATCCTCCCGTACGAGTGGTGTGTTGTACCATTCGCACTGAATAATGTCGCCGCGCTTGTTGACGTTGGCGTTGGTGCTACGGAGCCCACCTTCGCGTTTCAGAATCTGCTGCCAGATGTTATCAATATTGGGCTGTATCTCCGGCGGGACGACGAGGTCATTGGCATGCTGGCCGATGGCCTCGTCGCGGGTATAACCAAAGATATGTTCTGCCGCAGGATTCCACTCGACAACCCTGAAATTGACATCCCACTCGATAACACCCAACGGGGTGTGCAGGACATGTAATGCGAGTTTCTGTTCGGAACGACGTAGCGCCTCCTCAGAGAGCTTGCGTTGAGTGATATCCACTGTAACGCCGATCATCCGGATCGGTATTCCCTCAGAATTATAAATAATTGTGCCACGATTATTCACCCAACTGGTGCTGCCATCCTTGCGTAAGACTCTATGCTCAAGATTAAAGTGTGCTTGCCCACTGGTACGGATAACCTCAATCTCTTTCATGGCCCATGGCTGATCATCGGGGTGAACCATTTCCCTCCACTGGATCATGCCATGACTATTTTCAGACGTGGCGTAACCTAGAAGACGAAATCCCTGTGGTGACATGCGAATCATGTCGCTTACCAGATCCGACTCCCATATCCCGTCATCAGTCCCCTCGATAAACAGGCGAAAGCGTGCCTCGCTATCACTGAGTTCCAATTGGCGCTGCATCTCATCCTGATAGCGATAGCGGATCGCCAGCAGCAGGGTAATGGCAATGGAGATGATAATGAGGGCTTCAGACGGCAATGGTATCGTAGGAAGGCTTATTGGCCAGGTCAGCAGCAGGGCACAAGCGCTAAGCGTGGTGACCAGGGTATAGTAAAGGGCAATTCTAAATGACCCAGCCACACCCGCAATCAGCAATCCAGGCAGAATAAAATACAGGGCGGTGGAACCAAGGGCGAAGTATCCGACATAGGCACCCAGGGTCGGTAACAGGCAAATGCCGAGTATGCTCAAATGAAAAAGCCCACGGCGCAGCCAGAGATACGAAAGGCCAATC
>JAHEDA010000224.1 GCA_024641445.1 Gammaproteobacteria bacterium | reverse complement strand
ATCTCGGCCCTGTCCTGCCATACCCTGGCGCTGCATCAAGACGATCAGTTTGCGGTGTTGAACGCTGAGGGTTTCCCGATCCGGCGTCACTGGTATGCCGTTTGTCCGGCCGGTCGCCAGCCCTCGGTAGTGGCGCGGGCCTTTATCGACTTCCTGATGGAGCCACGACAAGAGTCTATCTGTATCCCCGGGGAGGGTAAGAAGGGCCGGAATCGTCAACGTGAGTGCGGTGTGGCGGATGGGTTTTGCACCTAACCTTTATTTAGTGAGGGCCATGAATAGCTCTGGCAGCTTTTCCGGCAGGCGCTGGATATTATCGATGACGGTATACTGCCGCCCGAAGATGTCGCTTACATACTCATCGGCCTTGGCGTCCAGGCTGATGCAGTAAGTGAAGATGCCATTACGGCCGAGCTCTGTCACGGCCCGACGTGCGTCTTCGATGAGCAGGCGCTCATCGGGTGCATCCACGTCGGCGGGTTGACCGTCGGTGAGGACGAGCATGAGTTTCTTGTCGGCGGGGCGTGCCTCCAGGTAATGCGCGGCATGGCGTATCGCCGCACCCATGCGGGTAGACCAACCGGCCTCCATCGCCGCGAGTCGCCCCTTCACCTCGTCATTCCAGCGTTCGCTGTAACCCTTGATGTGCAGGTAGCGCACCTCGTGGCGGGTGTTGGAGTGAAAGCCGGCGATGGCGAAGGGGTCACCGAGTTTTTCGATCGCCCAGGCTAGTAGTGACACTGCTTCTTGCGACAGCTCAAGAATGGTTTGTTGAGAGCCGGCCGCCCTTTCATTCAGTGATTCTGATAGATCCAGCAACAACATCACCGCAATGTCCCGCCCGTTGGTTTTGTGACTCATGTTGATGCGCGGGTCGGGATTGGCGCCGCCCTTGAAGTCGATGAGGGAGCGGATGGCGACATCCAGATCGAGTTCGGAACCCTCTTCCTGATAGCGGACGCGCACCTTGTCCTGCGGCTTTAATAGGTCGAGCATGCGTTTCAGGCGCTTGGCCAGCGCGTCGTGTTTTTGCAACAGGCGGTCGATGTCGGCGGCGTTACCGCTGGGGTGCAGGCGTTCGTACAGGCTGACCCAGTCCGGGCGATAGGTCTGACTGTTGTAGTCCCACTCGGGGTAATGCCGCGGTGGCAGGCCTTTGATCTCTTCACCAGGTTCAAGCTTGCGCTCCGCATCGAAGGCCTCTTCCTCGTCACCCTCTTCAATGAATTTCCACATCTGACGATTGTCGTCGCGATAATCAATGACGGTGTCGTCGAAATGTACCTTGGCGAATTGATCACTCTGACGACGCGTCTTGGTGACGTAGTTCAGGGCCAGGCTGGCGATCTCTTTGGTACTGGATTCACCCGTTTGCATAATGGCGTGAAAGCGTGCAACAAAGTCATTGAGGTCGGCATCGCGATAGCCGTGCGCGGGGTCGAGTAGTGCACGCGACAGCATGGCCAGGCGATGGCGCAGGCAAGAGGTGGTTTCACTGTCGCAGGCACCTTCCTCTGGCTTGGGGTGCAGTGCAAGGAAGACGCGGCGTAGTCCCGGATATTCGCGCATTAATAGCGTCTCGACGCGGCAGTCCTCGAAGAACTCCACCGCCATACGTTGGAAGGGACTCCAGTTATCGGCGATCTGTGCCACCGTCCAGCGACGGTGGCCAACCATGTGGGCCAGGGTGACGCGGTAGCGATCGAGACCGGAGATCGTGCCCGCGTCGTCATACACATCCGGCAGGCGCATGCCGAGGTGATCGTAATAGGGTATCGGCTTGCGCAGCTCATCAAAGGCCGTGGAGTAGGGCACCAGTTGTTCGCTGTCTTGCCACAGGCCGCGCAGGTAGAGATCGAGCTTACGCTCCACGTCCACTAATAAAGTGCCGTGCCGCTCGCGCTGCAATACGGCGCGACTGTCGGCCGATTGCAGGCTGAAGTAATCTTTTTGCCGCTCGGGGTGATTGCTGTAATTGCGAATGCCGTAGTCAACCCAGTTCCGCAGGCCGGAGATGGCGAGCAGGTTGAGCAGATTCGGTGCCTGGTCCAAAAAATCCGGTAGGCCCGGGCTGGGAAAGGTGGTGTGGTGGCCGTGGATAGAGCCGGTGGTGCGTTCCATCAAGTCCAGGGTAATGTCGAGATAATGCTGCAACTGTTGCACCGAGTGCAGGCGTCGCGACACCGGCGCCAGTGTCTGTAGCAAGGGCGCGATGGCCTTGCCATTGGGTGATTTTTGCATGCGCTGGATTAAGGCCATGACCACCGGCAGGGCCGCTGCGCCGACGGCCTTGGCGACCGATGGCCACTCCTCCAGGAAGGCCAACATCGGCTCCACACCGCGACCGAGTTTGCCGAGGATGCGTGCGGCCTCAAGGTAGTCGGCCAACTCCGCCCGTGTGAGCACGGCCAGGGCCTCGGCCATGCAGTCCTCAAACACCTCTTCGACCTGCGGGAAGCGAGTATCAAGCTGCTTCCAGTAGGCCGCCATCAGCGGGTGTTGGTATTCGGTCATGGCGTCGGTCATAGGTTTATCTGAACAGTGTTAACCATCGAGTGCACAGTACAAGCGAGAGTGAATTTTTCATCGTGCGATCTTTTGAACGCCTCGCCGGTAAAGCTGCCGGTTCCTAAATGGCACCCGCCAATCAGCCCCTTCTCCCTCCGGGACCTCGGCGCCGCTTGACGGTAGAAGGTAGGGATGAGGGGATTGATGATTTCCTTTAGGGACATTTAGGCCTCAAAGGTGGCGTCGATGGCGTGATCCAGGGTCTCGCGGATATCGGCGTCATCGGTGATCGGGCGTACTAAAGACATGCGGCAGGCGTCGCGGGGTGCAACGCCGTCCTTGATCAGGGTGGCGGCATAGACCAGCAAGCGGGTGGAGATACCCTCGTCGAGGCCGTGGCCCTTGAGGTTGCGGGCGGTCTGGCCAATCTTCACCAGCTTGGCGGCGAGGGCCTCGTCCAGGCCGGCCTCCTTGGCCAGGATGCTGGTCTCCAGCGCGGCCTCGGGGTAGTCAAAATCAAAGGCGGTGAAGCGTTGCTTGGTGGACTGCTTTAGGTCCTTCATCAGTGACTGATAGCCGGGGTTGTAGGAGATCACCAACTGGAAGTCAGGATGGGCATGGATTAGCTCGCCCTTCTTATCTAATGGCAGGGTGCGACGGTGGTCGGTCAGCGGGTGGATCACCACGGTGGTGTCCTGCCGCGCCTCGACAATCTCGTCCAGGTAACAGATGGCGCCAATGCGCGCGGCGGTGGTGAGCGGGCCGTCGAGCCAGCGGGTGCCGTTGGCTTCTAATAAATAACGCCCGACCAGGTCACTGGCGGTCATATCTTCGTTACAGGCGACGGTGATGAGCGGCTTGTTCAGCTTCCACGCCATGTACTCGACGAAGCGGGATTTGCCGCAACCGGTCGGGCCCTTCACCATCACCGGCAGGCGATTGCGGTAGGCGGCCTCGTACAGCGCGACTTCATTGTGTTGCTGTTGATAGAAGGGTTCCTGTTGAACCGTGTACTGCTGTTTATCGACACTCATTGCGTGCTCCTTTTTCCGCGCAGAAGCAGGGAAATCTTTACTTGAGGGGACCTCTAAAAATTCATTCACCGTGAACTAACTGCCTTGAGTGAATTTTTAACGATGCCCTTACTGGAAGAAAAACGCCCCCAGGTGCGGGGGCGTCGTTCACTACAGTAACTCCGCAGCGCGGTTTACTTGTGTACGCCCAGCTTCTCGCGCCAGCCGGGGTAGAGCTTGTCGGCGTCGCCGGGGAAGGACTCGAACGCACGCGCGAATTCCTTGTGTTCCTTCGCGAACTGGATCGGGTCGGCACCCTGCTTCCAGCACTCGTAGGACTGACGCAGCGAGATTGCGCCAGCGGCTGGGCTGTCGATGTGGCCGTAAGAACCACCACCGGAGGTGTTGATGACGTTGCCGTGACCCAGGTTTTCGAAGAAGCCAGGCAGGCGCAGTGCGTTCATACCACCAGAGATGATCGGGGTGGTGGGCTTCATGCCGTACCACTTCTGGAAGTAGACCGGACCCTGACACTCGTCACGCTCGATCATGTAGGCGATACCCTTATCTGAGGCCTCACCTTCCATCTTGCCGTAGCCCATGGTGCCGACGTGGATACCGGAGGCACCCTGCAGACGCGACATCTTGGCCAGTACAAACGCGGTGTAACCACGCTTGGCGCTGGGGGAGGTCACGGCACCGTGACCGGCGCGGTGGTAGTGCAGGTACTGGTTGGGGTACTGCCGGCGGGCGGTGGTGACCATGCCGGGACCACCCACATAACCGTCGACCAGGAAGGCGACCTTGTCCGCATCGGGTCCGAACGCTTCCAGGATGAAATCGGCGCGGGCGCACATTTCATAGTGGTCGTCGGCGGTGATGTTGGCAGAGAACAGCTTGGCCTGACCGGTCTCGTCCTGGGCACGCTTCATGGCGTCATACACCAGTGGATAAACCTTCTTAGCCGGGCAGAATACCTGGTTGCCCTGGGGTTCGTCGTTCTTGATGAAGTCACCGCCGAGCCAGAACTGGTAAGCCGCGTGAGCGAAGGGCTCGGGGCGCAGGCCCAGCTTGGGCTTGATGATGGTACCGGCGATGTAGCCACCGTCCTTGACCGGGCGGCCGAGGATACGCCACATATCGGAGATGTCCTTGGAAGGACCGTCGAAGAGCTGAATGGCA
>JAHEDA010000223.1 GCA_024641445.1 Gammaproteobacteria bacterium | reverse complement strand
CCCAGGCGTGCGGCCTCGCCTGGGTGAGGTGTCAGGACCCAGTTATCTCTACGCAGGGGATGGCTTGCCAACACGTTGAGGGCATCGGCATCCACTACCATCGGTAAGTGAGTGCTCAGGCTGCGTAGCCACATCGCCTTGCCCCACTCGCCCTGGCCGAGACCCGGGCCTATCGCCACCACGCTTGCCCGCACGAGCAGTGGATCGAGTTCCGCAGCATCAATCACGCCATGACACATCAGCTCCGGGCGACCCGCGTTCATCCCAACGGAGGTTTCCAGGGGACTCGCAACGGACACCAAACCGGCCCCCGTACGCAGAGCCGCCTCCCCGCATAGGCGTGCGGCACCGCTATAACCCGCAGTACCTCCGACGACCAGGATGTGACCGCACTCCCCCTTATGAGTGGTGCAGACACGGGGCGAGAGTATCCTGGAGCAGTCATGGTATGTAATGCGTTCCGCTGAAGGTGGCATCGTTGCGGTGAGTTCGGCGGGGAGTCGCAATCCATCAAAATACAGGGTGCCGACATGGCAAGCTGCCTCAGCGGTAAATAACCCCTGTTTCAAACCAATAAAGGTCAACGTGGCTTCGGCATGTACCGCCACACCGTGTACCGCTCCAGTATCCGCGCCAAGGCCTGAGGGGATATCCAGTGACAGTATCGGTTTATGGCAGGTGTTGATGGACTCAATCACATCACGAAAGGCACCTTGCACCTCACCCTTCAGCCCGGTCCCCAATATGGCGTCTATCACCAAATCAAACGCTTCGCAGAGTCCTGGTCGAAACTCGTCTAACGCAAGCCCTGAGGATTGCATCGCTTGGAGCGCTAACTTGGCTGCACCAGTAATTCTGTTACGCCCGCCAAGCTGAACAATCTTTACTGGCAAATGGTGCTCATGGGCCAGTCGAGCCACCACATAACCATCACCACCATTATTTCCAGCCCCACACACCACCAGGAGACGAGCGGCCTCAGGCCAACGCTCCTGGATCAGCTTAAACGCCGCCGCCCCCGCACGTTCCATCAGTTCAATAGCCGGAATGCCGAGGTCGTCTATTGCGCGGCGATCAAGCTCCCGCACCTGCGCAGCGCTATAAAGGGTATGGGGCAAATACGTCATGGCGTTATCATAGCGCTTATGGGTCAGACACAAAACCAATCACTCGATAGCGAATCCCTGCGCCAATTGGCTCGCCAGATAAAAGACTGGGGTGTGGAACTGGGGTTTCAGGCACTCGCAATTACCGATACCGACCTTACCCAGGCCGAACTTCATTTGAATAAATGGCTCACTGCGTCTTACCACGGTGAGATGAACTGGATGACCAGTCACGGCAAGAAACGCACACACCCCACACAACTGATACCGGGTACGTTGCGTGTCATCAGCGCGCGCATGGATTATCTGCCCGATTGCAGTGAGGCATGGTCGATCCTGAACGACCCCGACCAAGCCTACGTTTCACGATACGCACTGGGTCGCGACTATCACAAACTTATGCGTAAGCGCCTCCAACAACTGGCCGAGTTGATCTGCGCCCAGATTGGCCCGTTTGGTCATCGCGTCTTTGTCGATAGCGCACCCGTCATGGAAAAGGCACTGGCGGAGAAGGCGGGACTGGGCTGGATTGGCAAGCACACTAATTTAATACAACGTGACTGCGGTTCCTGGTTTTTTCTCGGCGAGGTCTATGTCGAACTACCGCTTCCCTGCGAAGAGCCCTCACCGGTAAACCACTGCGGTACGTGCACCTCATGTATTGATGCCTGCCCTACGCGGGCGATTGTGGCACCGTACCAGCTGGATGCCCGTCGTTGTATCTCTTATCTCACTATTGAGTTGTCCGGTCCCATTCCAGTTGAGTTGCGTCCATTAATAGGGAACCGCATCTACGGCTGTGACGATTGCCAACTCGTCTGCCCCTGGAATCGTTTTGCCCAGATCACGCACGAAGCAGATTTCAATCCTCGACATCACCTGGACAACATTGGCTTGCTTGAGGTGTTTGCGTGGGATGGGAATGAATTCTTGCGCAAGACAGAGGGGAGCGCCATTCGTCGTATTGGTCACGAACGCTGGCAGCGCAATATCGCCGTCGCCTTGGGTAATGCCGTTACATCAAGAGAGATAGTACAGGCGCTTCGTACCCAACTCTCTCACGCATCGCCCCTAGTGCGCGAACATATCGAATGGGCTCTGGCACGACATGATTACGAGGGTTAGATCAGCACCAAGGGTTAGGTTTATCCCTTCATGCATCAACAGGTGAACTTATTGCCTCACTACAAGGAGGCAACAGGCCGCGGGCGGCAATGACTTGCCGCCATACGTACCTAAGCGCGTACATCCAACAGTTGACCAACGCCCTCTTTCACACCGGTCGTGGCGGCAGCACTCATCGACTCAGCTGTAGGTTTGATCGCCGCCGGATCGATCTGTTTGGCCTGACGGCTGATGTTCTTCATATCCTGCATCTGCGTGGCGAGTGAACTTGCAACATTTCCTGCAATGGCATTCGTAGACATATTTAATCCTCTCTTTCGATGATGTTGAAAACCTGCCGCTAACACAACTCCCGGCTATACCTGATAATGCAAGACATAGACCAACTTATATCTGGGATCACTTTTATCTCGATAACTCCCTCTCTCTCCGGGAGAGGGTTGGGGTGAGGGGATCACAACGGATGACTCATTGTTTTGTTACCCCTCATCCTGGCCTTCTCCCGAAGGGAGAAGGAGTGACCCTGATTCTGGTTTCGTCTGTTTTCATGTAAAAAACGTCTTCGATTAGACCAGTGCACACAGAACCAGACACTTACTATGTTTTGCAGTTATGTTAACGCGACAGCAGTACTCCGAGATGCCCTCCTATCACACGAGAACACCTTACGTGGAACCTTGCCGGTGGGAACCACATGCAGGGATAAGATAATGGCCAGACTCAGCATCGGTGAATCACATCGGGTTTCGAAACACCAACATGCAGGACGAGTTGTGCGGGTCTTCTTACGCCATTTAAATAAAGAAAATTAGTTTACCTGTGATGACCCAGCTTTTATCACGGCAGGAATTCATCACCATGACTAGACCCTGATAGCAGGCCTCGCCCATAATAGTTATCACTTACCTTGGCCAAACGAGCTCCCGTATGAGTAAAGACATCCCCGTTATCAATTGTGAGACCGACACCGGCTGGCTCACTGTTGACCAGGCACGCGGACGCATTCTTAAGCAGGTCAATCCAGTCAATGGTTATGAGCGAGTGGCCATCCGCGAGGGTCTACACCGAATTTTGGCCCACGATGTCATCTCGCCCATCAGCGTACCCCCCTATGAAAACTCCGCCATGGATGGATATGCCGTGCGTGCCGCAGATCTATCGAACCCGGGTGATACGCGACTAAGCGTTATCGGTACCGCCTTTGCCGGTATCCCATTCGATAGACTGGTCAACCAGGGTGAGGCCGTGCGTATCATGACCGGCGCCAAGCTCCCCACAGGGGCCGATGCCGTCGTGATGCAGGAGCAGGTGCAACGGGACGGAGACAACATAACACTCACCCGTTCTCACCGGACTGGGGAAAATGTGCGTCACATTGGTGAAGATATTAAGGCGGGCGCTGTCGTGCTGGCGCAAGGAAAAATAATTGGCCCTGCTGAATTGGGACTGCTCGCCTCGCTCGGTGTTCCAGAGATAACCGTAACACGCAAACTGCGCGTGGCCTTTTTTTCAACCGGTGATGAATTACGCGCAGTGGGTGAGCCTCTCGATGACGGACAGATCTATGATAGCAACCGCTACACCCTGCATGGCATGCTGCGAGAGCTTGGTGTCGAGATGCTGGATATGGGCGTGATACCGGATGATCGCGCCGCGGTTGAGGCGGCCTTTCTCACGGCGGCGGGACTCGCCGATGTCTTCATCACCTCCGGAGGCGTCTCGGTGGGTGAGGCCGATTTCGTCAAGGAGACACTTGAAAAACTCGGTCAAGTCAATTTCTGGAAGATCAGTATGAAGCCCGGGAAACCCCTTGCCTTCGGCAGGGTGAGGGAGGCAGTCTTTTTTGGTCTACCCGGAAATCCCGTCTCCGTGATGGCAACCTATTATCAGTTTGTCTTACCCGCATTACGCAAAATGCTTGGGCAGGCGCAACTGACATCACTCACCTTCAAGGTTGTCTGCAAGACCCGCTTGAAGAAACATCCCGGACGTACTGATTTCCAACGCGGTATTCTGAGCCGTGACGACCATGACCAGTTAGTCGTAGACGCTACCGGTATGCAAGGCTCGCACATACTGAGTGGTATGAGTCGTGCGAACTGTTTCATCATCCTGCCCGCCGAATCAGGTGATATTGAGGCCGGTAGCCTGGTTGAGGTTCAACCCTTCAGCTCGCTCTGAGGTGGCCGACTGTCCACGGTGCTAACCTCTGCGTTGTAAGGATGAAGATACTCTCCGGGCTGCTCGGGGAGCGAGCCAAAACAGGCGTGATAAACTGTGGTCTTTGTAATCGCCTTGGGTTCACCGCTAAAGGTACGAAAGTCGGAATCATCCAGGGATAGAAACACGTCCTCACCTTGATACTTACCCACACACTGTTCATAGATGTGCTCACCATTAGCATCGAACTGACGGAAGGCATGCAGGCCGCCATGATAGGCGTGCAGATTGACCAGCGTCTGGATGGGGGCGTTGTGG
>JAHEDA010000222.1 GCA_024641445.1 Gammaproteobacteria bacterium | reverse complement strand
GGGGGGTAAGAGTGATGTGGTATTTGCCGGGAGTGGTAATCGGAGCCCCGAAGATTTTGCCCACATGTTTGATGCGCTATGCGAGCGTATTGAGGCGCGCCTGCCTCGTGCATAACCAATAATTTGTTAGCGGGAGTTGGCAATGACAATTTTAGATGAGGCCATGAAGAAAGAGTTTGACCACCCGGCCTGGTGGCGCATGCTTTCTGCCTATGACTGGGTCTGGTCGGCACTGTTGCTGGCGGGTGTCCTGTTTGTCTGGCGAATGTTTGGCGCCACCTTCGATATGTATGAGATCGTTATTCTGGCGGGTTCTTCACTGGCCTTGTTGGTGATCGCCCTGAAATGGAAGGCCATCCGGACCTTGAGCCTGGTGGTGGCGCTGCTAAGCCTGGCGGCGGTAGCGATTTATGGTGGTGATCAGAGCCTGGGTGAAAAAAACTTTTTCCTCAGATTTTTGATCTCGAGCCCCTCGGCGATTATGTGGATGAGCGTGCTGTTTGTGCTGGCAACGGTGACGTATTTTTTTGCCACGTTCAAACAGAATGAATTCGCCGGCAAGGTGGCCACGGCCATGACCTGGAGCGCTGTCGCGGCAGGGTTTATTGGGCTGATGGTACGTTGGTATGAGTCGTATCTGATTGCTCCAGATGTGGGGCATATCCCGGTGAGCAATCTGTATGAGGTCTTCATCCTCTTCTCCATCATCACCGCGCTGATCTATCTCCACTATGAGGCAAAATTCCAGACGCGTTCGATGGGGGGCTTCGTCCTCTTGGTCATTAGTGCGGCGATCGCGTTTTTACTCTGGTATCAATTCGATCGCGGTGCCAGCCGGATTCAACCACTGGTGCCAGCCCTGCAAAGCTACTGGATGAAGATCCATGTTCCCGCGAATTTCATTGGCTATGGTGGATTTTCCCTGGCGGCCATGCTGGGTGTGGCTTATCTGTGGAAGGATCGGGTGCTGCGGACAAAGCCAAACGGGCGTTTGGCTCAGGTATTGCCCGATCTGCAATTACTCGATGATGTGATGCACAAATCGATTGCGCTCGGCTTTGCCTTCTTCACCATCGCCACGGTGCTGGGTGCCATGTGGGCGGCAGAGGCCTGGGGTGGGTATTGGTCCTGGGACCCGAAGGAGACCTGGGCCCTGATTGTTTGGTTGAATTACGCGGCTTGGCTGCACATGCGTCTGACCAAGGGCTGGCGCGGAAGGCCGTTGGCCATGTGGGCGGTGATTGGCCTGTTGGTGACGACCTTCGCCTTCCTGGGCGTCAATATGTTTCTCTCCGGCCTGCATTCTTACGGTACTTTGTAGGCTATTTCGCAACTTCTTTAGCCCGGTAGAGTCACACTCACAAGCCCGACGGGTCTCTGACCTCTCGGGCTTGTCTTCTTTATCTGCATTGCCTAGTCTGTGTTGACCTGTAGGGAGAATAACAATGAGATTGTCACGTCTATTTCTGCTTGTACTCGCGTTTTTCTGCACTTCCAGCACTGTTTTAGCGCGTAGCTATGATGAGGGTATTGAATACACCAGGCTACGTGCCCCCCAACCAACTCAAAATGCCAAGAAGATCGAGGTTGTGGAATTGTTCTGGTATGGCTGTCCGCATTGCTATCAGTTTGAGCCTGAACTTACCGCCTGGGTCGCCAAGCAGGCCAAGGATGTAGAATTCATCCGCATGCCTGCCGTTGGCAACCCAACCTGGGAACTGCACGCGCGTGCCTTCTATACGGCAGAATTGTTGGGCGTCCTGGATCACATACATGAACCGCTGTTTGATTCGATCCATAAACTGGGCAATCGCTTCCCCGATGAGAAGTCGCTGGAGGATTTTTTTGACGAGCATGGCGTAAAGCGCGAAGACTTTCGCAACATGTTTCACTCCTTTGCGGTGGATACACGCATTCGGCGTGCGCTCGATATGGGTGCACGCTATGGTGTAGACAGTGTGCCGACCATCATCATTAACGGCAAATATCGCACCAGTGCCAGCCAGGCCGGGTCGCATGAGAATGTACTTGCAGTAATGGATTTCCTGGTGGCGAAGGAACGTGCCGCCATGAAGAAGTCGCATTAAACAAACTGTCATCAGTGACCGATAGCATCCGTATCCGCCCACGTTAAGGAGAACCCATGAAAGCCAGCGAGTTATTCGTCAAGTGTCTGGAGAATGAAGGTGTGGAGTACATCTTCGGTATTCCGGGTGAGGAAACCTGGACGTGATGGATTCCCTGCTGGATTCGCCGATTAAGTTTGTGACCGTACGCCATGAGCAGGGTGCGGCCTTTATGGCCGATGTTTATGGCCGTCTGACGGGTAAGGCCGGGGTATGCCTGGGGACATTGGGGCCGGGTGCCACTAATCTCATCACGGGTGTTGCCGATGCCAACATGGATCACGCCCCCGTCGTCGCGATTGCGGGCCAGGCCAGTACCAAGCGCCTGCATAAGGAGTCACATCAGGTCCTGGATCTGGAAGAGATGTTCCGCGCCATCACTAAATATTCGGCGCGCCTGCTCTCTCCCGATATTATCCCCGAGGTGGTGCGCAAGGCCTTCAAGTTGTCGCAGACGGAGAAGGCGGGCGCCTGTTTTATCGAGTTCCCCGAGAACATCTCGGAGATGGATGTCGTGGGTGAACATCCGCTAAAGCTGAAGCAACCTGTTCCCCCCGAGCCACCACAGGAGAAGATCGAACAGGCCTCCAAGATTATCTCTGATGCCAAGCACCCGATTATCCTTGCGGGTAATGGCGTGATCCGCGCCAAGGCGTGGAAACAGTTAAATGAATTTTCCCAGAGCCTGAACATCCCCATTGCCAATACCTTCATGGCCAAGGGTGTGGTGCCCTTCGCCAAGAATCCACTGGCCTTGGGGACGGCGGGACTACAGGCAAAAGATTTCATCAGCTGCGGTTTTGACCGCGCCGATGTCATCATCTGTGTCGGCTACGACCTGGTAGAGTATCACCCCTTCCTCTGGCACCCGACCAAGGACCGCACCATCGTTCACATCGATATGTCCCCCGCCGAGGTGGATGCCTATTACGAGGTGGCCGTGGGGGTGCTGGGTGACATCAAGCACAGCCTGCTGCGCCTGGCCAAGATTTCCACCCCGCATACCGGCAATGCCATGCGTGCCCTGCGGCAGGCCCTGGTAGAGGAAATGGGCCTGCACATGAACAACAACAATTTCCCGGTGACTCCGCAAAAGATCATCTGGGACCTGCGCACGGCAATGGAGATGGAAGACATCGCTATCAGTGATGTCGGTGCGCACAAGATGTGGATGGCGCGCATGTTCCGTTGCGAGGTACCGAACACCTGCATCATCTCCAATGGTTTCGCCAGCATGGGCATTGCCGTACCGGGCGCCATCGGCGCCAAGCTCGCCTATCCCGACCGCAAGGTTGTTGCGGTGACGGGCGACGCCGGTTTTCTGATGAACTCGCAAGAGATCGAGACGGCGATGCGGATGAAGACGCCGATTGTGATCCTGATCTGGAATGATAGCGCCTATGGGCTGATCGAATGGAAGCAGATGAATGGCTTCGGGCGCAAATCCAACGTCGATTTCAAGAACCCGGATTTTGTAATGTATGCCGAGTCCTTTGGTGCCAAGGGTTACCGTATTACCAGGACCGAGGACCTGTTACCGACCCTGAAAAAGGCCTTGGCCGACAATACGGTCAGCGTGATCGATTGTCCGGTGGATTACAGCGAGAACCTGAAACTGACGGGTAAGCTGGGCGAAATGGTATGCCCGATCTAGTCGCTATCAACAGTTAGGCATCATGTCTGCGCACACACTTCGATTACTGAGTTACAACGTGCAAGTGGGTATTACCACGCGGCGGCCACACCATTACCTGACCCAGAGTTGGAAGCATCTACTGCCCCACAATCAGCGACTGGAAAATATGGACCGGGTGGCGCAGGTGCTACGCGGATATGACATTGTCGGTCTGCAAGAAGTGGATGCGGGTAGCCTGCGCAGCAATTACATCAACCTCTCGGAGTATCTTGCCGTCGAGGCCGGGTTTCCCTTTTGGTATCACCAGGTCAGTCGTAACCTCGGTCGCTTTGCCAAGCACAGCAAGGGCTTACTCAGTCGCTATCGGCCGCAGGAGGTGCGCGATATCACCCTGCCCGGACTCATCCCCGGGCGCAGCGCGATCATGGCCCGCTATGGTGAGAGGGACGATGCCCTGGCGGTGTTTATCCTGCACCTGGCCCTGAGTGGGCGGGCTCGCATGCGGCAGCTGGCAATGCTCAGTGAGGTGATCAACGAATATCCGCACGCGATCCTGATGGGTGACCTGAACTGCCGCGTGGATAGCCCCGAGATGCGGATGCTGTTTGCCCGTACCCGTCTCCACGAGCCGCTCGAAGAGACCTTGACCTTCCCCAGCTGGCGACCACGCTTTCATATCGATCACATCCTCGTGACCCCCGAGCTGAAGGTCAGTCACGTCAGCGCGCTCAGTCATGCCTACTCCGATCACCTGCCCATCGCCATGGAAGTTGACCTGCCACCTAACTTCAAACTCACAAACCTCGCCGCCTGATACCTCTTTTTGGCCCATATAAAACCAGGCTTTAGGATTTTTTGTGTGCGCTAGTGCACAAAATTTGGCTAAAAGTCCTACTTTTACTGCCGATAACTAGGCTACATCGAGGGATCGATTTGCAGGGAGGCAAGGCGCACACAGCACCACG
>JAHEDA010000221.1 GCA_024641445.1 Gammaproteobacteria bacterium | reverse complement strand
GAACTTCCCCTAGGGGTGTTTGGCATCGCCCTGGCCACGGTCATTTTGCCGAGCCTGTCGCAACACCACGCCGCGGACGATCCGCAGGCCTTTTCGCGCACCGTGGACTGGGCCCTGCGCTGGGTGATTCTCATCATTACACCGGCCACGGTAGGGCTAGTTGTCCTAGCGGAGCCTATCCTGATTACGCTGTTTCAGCACGGGGCCTTCAGCGCGCACGATGTGCACATGTCGGCAATAAGCCTGATGACCCTGGCCCTCGGCCTGTTGGGTTTTACGCTGGTAAAGGTGCTGGCACCGGGTTTTTATTCCCGCCAGGACACCAAGACCCCGGTCAAGATCGCCATGATCGCCCTCGGCGTGAACATGACGGCCAATTTTCTGTTTGTAGTGCCAATGGTGTGGCTGGGATTTGAGGCCCCCCACGCCGGTCTGACCCTGGCCACCTCGCTCTCGGCCTTCGTCAATGCGGGTCTGTTAATGCGCGACCTGCGCCGGGCCGGGGTATTCAAGCCCGAGGCGGGTTGGCGGGGTCTGTTTATCAAGGTGGTGGTGGCCAATCTGCTCTTGGCGGCAATCCTCCACTTCGGAAGTGTAATGCTGATCGACTGGCAGGGGGGATCGAGCGGCTTGCTGATACTCAATCTCAGCGGTCTTATAGGTGTTGGCTTAGCGGTCTACTTCTCAGTTTTGTGGGTGTTTGGTTATCGCCTGCGCGACTTCCAGCGTCCACGCCGCGCGTGACATGAGCCCCATGCCCTCCAACATGCTGATATACTGCGGTTTTCCGGGTGTTGTTCGAGTAGGCTTATGGAGCTGATCCGCGGTCTGCATAATCTGTTGCCGCGGCATCGTGGCTGTGTTGCCACGATTGGCAACTTCGATGGGGTCCACCTTGGGCATCAGGCCGTCTTGGGTCAGTTGGCAGAGAAGGCCGCCGAGCTGGGACTACCCACCACGGTCGTGACCTTTGAGCCCCAACCGCTTGAGTATTTTACGGGCGACCAAGCACCCTCACGCCTGACCCGCCTGCGCGAGAAGTTGTTGGCCCTGCGGCGCTTCTCGGTTGTGCGGGTCTTGTGTCTACGCTTCGATCGGCGATTTGCCGCGTTGAGTGCAGATGAGTTTATTCAGAAGATATTGATCGACGGCCTGGATGTTCGCTATCTCGTCGTTGGGGATGACTTTCGCTTTGGGCGAGACCGTGCCGGTACCTTTGCAACTCTTGAGACCGCAGGTGAGCGTTATGGATTTCAGGTTGCCCACATGCACACCTTTTTAGTAGACGGGGAACGCGTGAGTAGCACGCGCGTACGTGAGGCCCTGGTCGCGGGTGACATGCTGGGGGCTGAGCGTCTGTTGGGGCGTGACTATCGGATGAGTGGGCGCGTGGTCCACGGCGCCAAGTTGGGTCGCCAGCTGGGTTTTCCCACGGCAAATATTTTCTTGCATCGGCGGGTATCGCCTATTCAGGGGATCTTTGTGGTCGAGGTATTCGGCCTGGAGCGAGAACCTATACAGGGCGTAGCGAGTCTGGGTACGCGACCGACGGTTGATGGTACGCGACCACTATTAGAGGTTTTTATGTTCGATTTTGATCAGGACATCTATGGTCGTCACCTACAGGTGAGTTTCCTGCACAAACTGCGTGACGAAGAGCGCTTCGACTCATTAGTGATATTAACGGCCAAGATTGCCGAAGATGTGCAGCGCACAAAAGATTATTTCAGAACCATCAATGTGACGAGACCGTAAACCGTGAGCGAATATAAGCATACCCTCAATCTACCTCAGACCGATTTTCCTATGCGCGGAAATCTCAGCCAGCGTGAGCCGGAGTTTCTGAAGCGTTGGCAGCAACTGGACCTGTACAATAAATTGCGTGAGGCCGCTAAGGGCAAACCTGTTTTTTTCTTGCACGATGGTCCACCCTACGCCAATGGCGATATTCACCTCGGCCATGCCGTAAATAAGATACTCAAGGATATTATTGTCAAGGCCAAGACACTGAGCGGTTTTGATGCTCCTTATATTCCCGGTTGGGACTGTCACGGTTTGCCGATCGAATTACAGGTAGAAAAGAAAATCGGTAAGGCTGGGGTCAAGGTCCCGGCGGACAAGTTCCGTCAGGCCTGCCGTGACTACGCCATGAAGCAGGTGAATGGGCAGCGCGAGGAGTTCAAACGCCTGGGTGTGATCGGTGATTGGGACCATCCCTATCTCACCATGGATTTTAAGTTCGAGGCCGACACCATTCGTGCGCTGGGCAAGATCATCGACAACGGCCATCTGCACAAGGGCTCCAAGCCCGTGCACTGGTGTACCGATTGTGGTTCGGCCCTGGCTGAGGCCGAGGTTGAATACGAAGACAAGACGTCACCGGCCATTGATGTGCGCTTCGAGGTCCTGGCTGAGGCTGCGCTGATGGCGCGCTGTCATCACGCCGAGGGACATGAGGGTAAGGGACCCTTATCGGTGGTGATCTGGACCACCACGCCGTGGACCTTACCGGCCAATCGCGCCGTGGCCCTCAACCCTAACCTGGAATATGCGGTCGTGCAGACCGAGGGTATTGGCTCGCACCCGGCTGAGCGTATCGTCATCGCCGAGGCCATGTTAAAGGATGTGATGGCGCGTTATGAGTGCGAGCGCTATCGCGTGATCGCCTACGCCAAGGGCGACGCCCTCGAAGGACTCAAACTGGCGCATCCATTTTATGACCGCGAGGTGCCGGTGATCCTCGGTGATCACGTTACCACCGAGGCGGGTACCGGTGCCGTACACACGGCCCCAGGCCACGGTCAGGACGACTATATAGTCGGTTCACGCTATCACCTCAAGGTGGACAACCCCGTCGATGGCGAGGGCAAGTTTCTAGCTGGCACCAAGTTCTTTGAGGGACAACACGTGTTCAAGGCCAACGACGCTGTGGTCGAGGTGCTGAAGGCCAATAATAAATTGGTGCACATGGCGAAGATCCGCCACAGCTATCCGCACTGTTGGCGCCACAAGACCCCGATTATCTTCCGTGCCACACCACAGTGGTTTATCTCCATGGAACAGAAACACCTGCGCGCCGATGCCCTGAAGGCCATTAAGGCCACGGTCTGGACGCCAGGCTGGGGTGAGGCGCGTATTACCAATATGGTAGAGGGGCGCCCGGACTGGTGCATCTCGCGTCAGCGCACCTGGGGCGTACCCATTGCTCTGTTCGTGCACAAGCAGAGTGGTGCACTGCACCCACGCACTCAGGAACTGATGGAGCAGGTGGCCAAGCGCGTCGAACAGAGGGGTATTGATGCCTGGTTTGACCTCGATAAGGCAGAGTTGTTGGGGCAGGAGTCGAATGACTACGATAAGGTTACCGATACCCTCGATGTATGGTTTGACTCGGGTGTGACCCACTTTGCCGTGTTACAGCAACGCGAGGGTATCACGCAATTTCCTGCCGCAGATTTATACCTGGAAGGTTCCGATCAACACCGTGGCTGGTTCCAGTCGTCGCTGCTTACGTCAGTGGCTATGCACGGCGTCGCACCCTATAAAGGTGTTCTCACGCACGGTTTTACCGTGGACGAGAAGGGTCACAAGATGTCCAAGTCGCGCGGTAACGGTATCGAACCACAAAAGGTCGCGAACAGTCTTGGCGCGGATATCCTGCGTCTGTGGGTCGCCTCCACCGATTACCGCGGTGAGATGACCGGCTCGGATGAGATACTCAAACGCTCAGCCGATGCCTATCGCCGTATTCGTAATACGCTACGTTATCTCTTGTCTAACCTGAATGGCTTCGACCCGGCGACGGATAGGGTGGCCCCCGAGAAATTACTGAAATTAGATGCCTGGGCAGTAGAGCGTACGCGTGAGTTGCAGCAGGAAATCATACAGGCCTTTGATGCCTATGAATTTCACATGATCTATCAGAAGGTGCACAACTTCTGTGCGGTGGACATGGGCAGTATCTATCTGGACATTACCAAGGACCGCCAATACACCTGTAAGGCCGAGAGTCTGGCGCGACGCTCAGCGCAGACCGCGATGTATCACATCACCGAGGCGATGGTGCGTTGGATCACGCCGATCCTGTCATTCACCGCCGACGAGGCCTGGGCCTATATTCCCGGCAAGCGCAATGAATCGGTGCTTCTGAATAGCTGGTACGACTTCCCGGAGATCACTCAGTCGATGCAGTCTGGCATGGGGCTGGTGTATTGGGATAAGGTGCTGGAGGTCCGCGAGGCCGTCAATAAAGAGTTAGAGCGTCTGCGCGTGGCGGGCGAGATCGGTGCCAACCTGGATGCCGAGGTCGGTCTGTATTGTGGTCGCGAGATCCACGACCTGCTCAGTCACTTGGGTGACGAGCTGCGGTTTGTCCTGATTACCTCGGGCGCACGACTTTATCTTGCAGGTGAACCTCCAAAGGAGGCCATGCACTATACCCTGAGCAGTAAGGATGAAATCTGGGTCGCGGTCTCCGCCTCGGCGCACACCAAGTGCGTGCGTTGCTGGCATCATCGCCCAGATGTGGGTGCGAGTAAGGAGCACCCGGAGTTGTGTGGTCGCTGTGTCGAGAATGTGGTTGGTGACGGCGAGCAGCGCGAATTCGCCTGAGGAATTACTATGCTGAAGTGGTTGTGGTTATCCCTGGGTGTGATCGTGCTGGACCAGCTTACAAAGTATCTGGTGTCTGCGTATTTGTTTTTATACAAGCCGGTAGCGGTTCTACCCATGTTCAATTTGACCCTGTTCCATAATCCAGGC
>JAHEDA010000220.1 GCA_024641445.1 Gammaproteobacteria bacterium | reverse complement strand
AGACTACCATCCCCAAACGCTTTGGCCTGCCCATGCGCGAGATCTGGTTCATGCAATCCCGCCTGGAACACCGACGTGGCAAGCGTTCACTGGCCCTGTTGGAACAACCGCGCTTTCGTGCCGCCTATGATTTTCTGTTGCTACGTGGTGATGCCGGTGAGCCCCTGCAAGAGTTGTGCGACTGGTGGACGCGGCTACAAACCGCCGATGAAAACACCCGCTTGCAAATGTGCAGTGCCACGCCAGGTGGCGGTAGTGGCAAGAAGAAACGTCGTCGTCGTAAACGCCCAGCCGTGAAGAGTGCGGAGTAGTGTTGGGACCGGTCCGGGTCTATGTGGGGCTCGGGAGTAATCTGTCAGACCCGCTTTACCAGCTTAAGCAGGCCCTTGGCGCCCTCAGGCTTATTCCACGGACCACGCTCCTCACGCAGTCACGTCTCTACCGCAGCCAACCCATGGGACCTGCCGGGCAACCGGATTACCTCAATGCCATAGTCTGCCTCGATACTTCACTCGATGCCGAGGCATTGCTCGATCAACTCCAGGCCATTGAGTTGAAACAGGGGCGCATTCGAACAGGACAGCGTTGGGGGCCTCGGACCCTGGATCTCGATCTCTTGCTTTACGGCGAATACAAAATTGATACACCCAGACTTCAGGTCCCACATCCGGGGCTGTATGTTCGCAATTTCGTCCTGTATCCTTTGTGGGACATCGCGCCCGATCTGGTCCTACCAGGGCAGGGTACCCTTGCTGAACTGATTGCCCGCTGTCCCAACGATGGCCTGGAAGTAATTGCAGAATGAACGCATCGACCCCTGAGTTTATAGTGGTAGAGGGCCCGATTGGGGTCGGCAAGACTACCCTGGCGCGTCGCCTGGCAGACAGCTTTGGCTCCGATCTATTACTCGAAGGGGCCGACGAGAATCCCTTCCTCGAACGCTTTTATCAAGACCCACGCAGTGCGGCACTACAGACGCAACTCTTCTTTCTGTTTCAGCGCGGGCAGCAGATGCGTGAGCTACGTCAGGGCGACATGTTTCGGCCGGTGCGCATTGCGGATTTTCTGTTGGAAAAAGATCGCCTGTTTGCCGAGCTAACGCTCGATGAAGAGGAGTTCAAACTCTATGAGCAGGTCTATGCCCACCTGAGTCTGGACGCGCCACGGCCGGACCTGGTGATCTACCTGCAGGCGCCGCTGGATGTGCTGTTGAAACGGGTAAATAAACGCGGCCGGGCATTTGAGCGTGGCATGGAGGCGGAGTATCTGGAAAAGATCATCGAGGGCTATACCAAATTCTTCTATTATTATAACGAGTCACCGCTTTTGATCGTCAACGCGGCCGAGATCGATATTGCAAACAACGACACCCATTACCAGCTGTTATTGGAGCAGGTACGTAAGGTGCGCAGTGGGCGTCACTATTTTAATCCTACACCGTCAGGGCTAGCGCTATGAATAAACCCGTTAGTGTGACTACCCTTCGTCAGATGAAGCAGAGCGGTGAGAAGATTGCTGTGCTGACCGCCTACGATGCCTCCTTCGCGAGTGTCCTCGATGAGGCCGGTGTCGATGCGGTGATGGTGGGGGATTCTCTTGGTATGGTAGTGCAGGGACAGGACAGCACGGTCCCTGTGACCATGGATGACATGGTCTATCACACGCGGTTGGTGCGGCGGGGCTGTAAGCGCGCACTGGTTATCGCCGACCTTTCCTTCATGAGTTACGCCACGCTGGACCTCGCGCTTATGAATGCCACGCGCTTAATGCAGGCCGGTGCGCAGGTAGTGAAGCTGGAGGGTGGCGAAGCCGTGGTCGAGGTAATTCAGACACTTACCGCCCTCGGTGTACCAGTATGCGCGCATCTGGGTCTGTTGCCGCAGTCGGTGAATAAGCTGGGTGGTTATCGCTACCAGGGCAAGCAGAGCGATGAGGCGCAAGGCCTCTTGCGTGAGGCCAAGGCCATCGAAGATGCCGGGGCGGACATGGTGGTGCTGGAGTGTGTCCCGGCCGAGCTCGCCAAACAAATCAGTCAGTCGATTGCGATCCCGACTATCGGCATCGGCGCGGGTGCGGGCACCGATGGCCAGGTGTTGGTGAGTTACGATATGTTGGGTATCAGTGCCGGGCATCGCCCACGTTTTTCGCACAATTTCCTGACGGGTCAATCGGAAGGCATCACGGGAGCCGTTGCGGCCTATGTCAAGGCTGTGAGGAATGGCAGCTTTCCCGATGCCGATCACACCCTGGCCTGAGCAGATCTTTTTCTAAATCCTATGCAAATCCTCCGCGATACGCCCTCCATGCAGGCATTGGTATTGAGCTGGCGCGAGCAGGGTGAGCGCATCGCCTTTGTGCCTACCATGGGCAATCTACACGCCGGGCACCTGCAACTGGTCAAACAGGCCAAGTCACTCGCCCCGCGTGTAGTGGTGAGCATCTTTGTAAATCCACTGCAATTTGCCCAGGGCGAAGACTTTGGTGTCTACCCGCGTACACCTGAAGACGACAGCAAGCAGCTGAGTGCACTGGGTGTGGATGCGTTATTCCTGCCGGAAGAGGCCACCTTCTATAAGCGCCCGCGCGAGGAGACCTGTTTTGTCGAGGTCCCAGGACTCTCCGATGAGCTCTGTGGGGCATATCGGCCGGAACATTTTCGGGGTGTCACTACGGTGGTGAACAAACTCTTCAATATTGTGCAACCGCAGGTGGCGATCTTTGGCGAGAAGGATTACCAGCAGCTCACTATTATCCGCCGCATGGCGGAAGACCTCAGTATGCCAATTGAGGTCCTTGGCATCGAGACGGTGCGTGAGCCGGATGGGCTGGCCATGAGTTCGCGCAATCAGTATTTAAGTGCGGCGGCCCGGCGGAAGGCACCGTTTTTACACCAGACCCTGACACGTATTGCCGCGGCCATTAGCGAGGGGCGACGTGATTTTGGTGTACTGGAGGCCGATGCAGTGGAGGCCTTGCAAGCGGAGGGATTCCGGCCGGACTATGTGAGTGTTCGCAATGCCGTCGACCTTTCCTCGCCAGCGGCGGCAAAAATATGGGTGGTTCTGGCGGCCGCCTGGCTTGACCGAACACGTTTGATTGATAATATCAAGGTATGACCCCACCTCACGGTCCATGGTAAAATCGCTCGTCCGGACCAAAACTAAGGTAATGACGTAATGTTCGTAACCATGCTCAAGGCCAAGTTGCACCGTGTGCGTGTCACCCGTTCCGAACTGGAATATGAGGGGTCCTGTGCCATTGATGGCAAATTACTGGATGTCTCCGGGATACGGGAATACGAGCAGATTGAGATTTATAACGTTACCAATGGCGAGCGTTTTACGACATATGCCATTCGCGCCGAGGATAACTCTGGCGTTATCTCAGTGAATGGCGCCGCCGCCCACAAGGCCAATCCGGGCGATGTCGTGATTATCTGTGCCTACGTGGGGCTGAACCAGCAGGAGCTTGCGAGTTATAAGCCCAAGCTGGTGTATGTCGATGAGCACAACCGCATCACCCACACCCGCAACACCATCCCCGTACAAGTCGCCTGAGGGCTAGTGGCTAGTGGCTAGTTGCTAGTTGCTAGTTGCGAAGATATTGCGATTTTCCTCGCTACCCGCTACCCGCTACCCGCTACCCGCTACCCGCTACCCGCTACCCGCTACCCGCTACCCGCTACCCGCAACAGATTTTTTAACCCGTATTACGCATGCCTGCCGCAATGGCATTGATGGAACGCAGTAGGGGGTTCAACCACTGCTCGCGGTCTTCCTCGCTGATGCGCTCATCCCGGTAGCGTTTCAATACGGCGAGCTGGATCTGGTTCAGGGGGTCGAGGTAGGGCTCGCGCCGCGACAATGACAGGGCCAGGCGCGGCGTCTCTGCCATAAGCGCGGTGATCTCTGCCACGCCCAACACATGCTGTACCGTACGTTTATATTCCTGTCGAATCGCCTCATATACATTCACCGCCTCACCCTGATTCTTGCACAGCGAGACATAGGACTTGGCGATGGGCATATCCGCCTTGAAGAGTGACATCTGTGTGTTACTTAGCAATGCACGGAAGAAGGGCCAGGCCTTGTACATCTCCTGCAGTTTGCGCATGCGGTCCGGCCGACCCTCGACCCAATGCTCCAGTGCACTACCGATGCCATACCAGGCGGGCAGGGTGTGGCGCGACTGTGCCCAACCGAAGACCCAGGCAATGGCGCGCACAGAGGACTTGGAACGGTCGCTCTTTTTGCGGTGCGAAGGACGCGAACCAATATTGAGCTGGCCGATCTCACTCACCGGTGTGGCCTCGTAAAAATAGTCGAGGAAACCAGGGGTGCGATCAGTCAGGGTACGATAACTCTGTTCGCCACTGTCGGCGAGGGTCGCCATGATCTCGCGGTATTCCTCCCTGTCGGGGGTGGGCGGGGTAATCAGATTGCGACTGGCCTTTAACAGGCCAGTGGTGCCCATCGTAAGTTCGTATACAGCGGTCTCAGTATTACTGTATTTATACGACAACACCTCACCCTGCTCAGTGAATTTGATCTCACCATTCACGGTACCGGCCGGTTGCGAGAGGATGGATTCGTGGGTGGGGCCACCACCGCGACCGATGGTACCGCCGCGACCGTGGAACAGGCGCACGCGAATGCCGCGTGACTTTGCCAGTACGGTGATCTTTTGCTGGGCCAGATATAGATTCCAGGAGGAGGCAAGGATACCGCCATCTTTACATGAATCAGAATATCCCAGCATGACCTCC
>JAHEDA010000219.1 GCA_024641445.1 Gammaproteobacteria bacterium | reverse complement strand
TCTTTGGGTGACAAGCCCTTCTCTTTGGAACCGTTGAAGAAAGTGGTAAAGCTGGTCTGATAGTGCTTCATTTCAGCGGTAATCTTCGCTTTCACATCCGGGGACAACTTCGCCTTGTCCAAACTCACCATCAACTTGGTAAAATCGGCATTGAACTTCCCGATATATTTCTCATCCTCGCGCAGCATGAAATCCTTCTCATGCCGACGCAGCATCAACATCCCACTCATTAGTTCGTAGTTATTTGCGGTCTTAATCTGCCCCTCAGCTGCATGCACGGCATCGCGCAGGTCGCCATATAGACCGGTCTCCGGCGTCAGACCAATCTTCTGCTGCACCGTGGCGAGGGCGAGAAAATCTTTCCTGTAGTCCTGCATGACACCGGACAATTTATTGATGGTATCGAGGTCGAGGTCATCCGCCTCCGCCAGGCGGGTAAGGGCCAACAGGTGTAACTTTAGTCCAGCAAAGCCTTGCTCAAATTGGTCCCTATATTTCATATCGGTCCGCATGAGAAAGTCCTTCTCATGGCGGCGCAGGGTAAGCATATCGGACTCAATCTGGCGGGTCAGGATACTCGCATCTTTCAGGCGGGTGAGCTTTGACTGCGAATACCACAATAGGCCGCCGAATATTGATACGGACAGTATAAAAAGTATGGCAATCGAGATGAGGCGTTGTTTGATGGATAGATTCATACAGTATTGCTCCTGATACTCGGAATGTGCTTCCCTACAAAAATAATCTGTACACTGGGAAAAGGTAATACTTTATCGACATTGAAAGAGCGGCCTTTAGAAAAAAACATGTCGCTTTGTAGTGCACTTCAGACTATTACAGTCAAGTATTTGCGGCTTACGGATTCAATTGCGCGCCTCACCTGTACATGCAGTGAGTAGCTGATTCTTACGCCATCACTGAAACTAAGACGACACCTTACTCCGTAATTTCCTTGATGATGCGATTGAGCTCCGGCTTGCATGAGCCGCAATTCGTCCCGGCACGCAGGGCTTGACCGATCGCATCCACTGTGGTCAGTCCCTGTGAGGTGATCGCCTCCTGAATAGTGGTAAGACCAATGGCGTAACAAGAGCAAATTATTGGACCGTGATCATGCACCGCGCCGGGCAGACTGCCCGCGAGCAGGGCATTGCGCTGTGGCTGGCTGAGAGACTCATCACTAAACAACTGACTAAGCCAGTCACGCTCTATGATGTCTGGGCTGGCATCGGTGAAAATGCAGGCCTCTAATTTACCCTCGCGCAGACACGCGGCACGATAACGACGCTGTGCCTTGTCGGAATATTCGATCCACTCCTCACTGTTTTCGTCCTGACACAAACCTGCCTTTACCAGGACAGACCACTGTGCAGGTAATGACTCGGCCGCAATCTCATACCGCCAGACACTTTTATCCTGCACCAGGGTCCAGTAGTCAAAGGCCTGCATGCCCAGCTTGCGACGGCTTAGAATGAAACCGTACCAGCTCGCCGCATACGGCACGATGCGCACCGGGGTATGTTTAAATTCGGGTTGTCCCGAGAAAGGGTCGGCCGCCGGATTCACTAATTCATCCACACACGCGCTGGCACTGAACTGATTGTTCCAGTGGATGGGGATGAATACCGAACCCACTTGTTGCGCATCACTGATCACGGCGCGCACCACCGCCCTACCCCATGTGCTGCTCACTTCGACCAGGTGTTTATCCTGAATACCAAAACGCGTGGCATCGTCGGGGTGCAACTCAATAAAAGGCTCCGCAATATGCTGACTCAGGCGTGCGGCCTTACCGGTGCGCGTCATAGTGTGCCAGTGATCCCGCACCCGCCCGGTATTCAATACCAATGGATAGTCACTCGTGATGGGTGTGGCGGCTTGCCATGTGGCGGTGGTGATAAATCTTGCCTTGCCACTCGGCGTAAAGAATTTCCCATCGGCAAACAGGCGCGCCGTCCCAATCATATTCTGCGGTGTCACCGGCCACTGTGTCGGTGGCAGGCCTTCATATTCCTGCGCGGTCAGCTCACTGAGGCCACTGATATCAAAATCACGCGAGCCATTGTTTTCATATCCAGACAAGCGGGCATGCTCGCTAAATATCTCATGCACACTGGCGTAATTGAATTGCGCGGCATGACCCATGCGGCGTGCCACCTCGGCGATCATCCACCAGTCCGGTTTGGCCTCGCCCGGTGTCGGCAGGAAGGCGCGTTGACGCGAGACGCATCTCTCCGAGTTAGTCACGCTGCCACTGCGCTCGCCCCAGGTCAGCGCGGGGAGTAACACGTCGGCGTACTGCGTGGTATCGGTTTGACGCACGCAATCTGAGACCACCACCAACTCACACTTTTGCAGGGCCTCGCGTACACGCGTGGCATCGGGCAGACTCACCGCCGGGTTGGTGGCCATCACCCACAGCGCCTTGATCTTGCCTGCGTGGATCGCCTCAAACATCTCGACGGCCTTCAGGCCCTCGCTCTCTATTATATAGGGCGACTGCCAGAAGGCCTGCGTCAGTGCGCGATGCTCGGGATTCTCGATAGCCATGTGCGCCGCCAGCTGATTCGCCAGACCGCCGACCTCACGCCCGCCCATGGCATTGGGTTGACCGGTGATGGAAAACGGCCCCATGCCGGGACGGCCGATGCGTCCGGTGAGGAGGTGGCAATTGATGATGGCATTGACACGATCGGTACCACTGGACCACTGGTTGATCCCCTGTGAGAAGAGGGTGACGGCGCGCTCACTCCGTGCAAACAGTTTATAAAACCGTTCGACCAAATCGTGGTCGAGCTGACACAGCTCTGCCACCGCGGCAATACTCCCGGCGCTTTGCCGTGCATGTTTCAGCGCCTCCTCCACCCCCTCGGTAAAGTTGCTGACATAGAGGTGGTTGCGCTCGCCGCTCTGCTCACAGAAATTCAATAAACCATTGAAGAGGGTCTGATCCGTTCCCGGCTTGATCGGAAGGTGCAGGTCAGCAATATCACAGGTGGCGGTACGGCGTGGGTCGATCACCACTACCATCAGATCAGGATTCTGTTTCTTGGCGGCGACGATGCGTTGATACAGCACCGGGTGACACCAGGCGGTATTCGACCCAGCCAGGGTAATCAGCTTGGCGCGCTCCAGGTCGTCATAACACCCTGGCACGCTATCACTGCCGAAGGCGCGCTTGTGTCCGGCCACTGCGGAGGACATGCATAGGCGTGAGTTGGTATCGATGTTGGCACTGCCGATAAACCCCTTCATGAGTTTATTGGCAAGGTAATAGTCCTCTGTCAACAACTGGCCGGAGACATAGAAGGCAATACTGTCGGTACCATAGCTGTCACGCAGTCGGATAAATTCACGCGCGACGTGATCGAGGGCGGTATCCATTGCCACGACCTGCCCATCGATCTCGGGGGCTAATAAACGTCCTTCGAGCGAAAGCGTCTCGGCCAGTGCGGCACCCTTGGAGCATAGGCGTCCAAAGTTAGCGGGGTGTTCCGGGTCACCTTTAACGTTAAGCTCGCCCGTGGGTGTAGCTGTCACCAATACCCCACAGCCCACCCCGCAATAGGGGCAGGTCGTTTTAATCGCATCCATCATGAGTGAGTTATTTGTTTGGGCAACCGTCGTCAGGGGTCAGGGACAAGTAGATGGTAACCCCTTCCAACCGGATTGGAAACGCGGCGGCACATCCCTCATCTGGCGCCACCGCCATACCCGAGTCAAGTTGAATATTCCAGTTGTGTAAGGGGCAGGCCACTTGCCGTCCGTGCACGATGCCCTGTGACAATGGTCCACCCTTGTGTGGGCACTTATCGCGCAGGGCAAAGACCTCATCCTCGGCGTTGCGGAACACGGCGATATCACCCGCGTCGGTACGCACAATGCGTGCACCCAGCTTGGGGATATCATTGATGTCACCGACCTTGATCCATTCTTCACTCATTTTATTCACAGCTTGCATAATATCTTCCTCAGGCAGTCACGGCGCGCTTTGCCAGCGTCACCGTAGCGATGGGTTCAAACTCGTGTTTATCGACACCCTTGGTACGTTCGGCCCAGGGGTCATCTTGCATGTATTGCTGTGACGCCAGGAAGGTTGCCGCGAGCCGCTTACGCCCCTCGGTGTCCTCCACCAGTTTCTCCTTCACATAGGAGAGACCGACACGCTCGATCCAGGGTGCGGTGCGTTCGAGATAGTGCGCCTCTTCACGATACAGTTGCATGAAGGCGGCGGCGTATTCCATCACCTCGTCTTCGGTCTTGACATGACAGAGAAAGTCGGTAGCACGCACCTTGACGCCACCGTTACCACCCACATGCAACTCATAACCGGAGTCCACACACACTACTCCGAGATCCTTAATAGTGGCCTCGGCACAATTACGCGGACAACCGGAGACTGCCATCTTGAACTTGTGCGGTGTCCACGAACCCCAGGTCATCTTTTCCAATTCGACGCCAAGGTGGGTCGAGTCCTGCGTACCAAAGCGGCACCACTCCTTGCCGACACAGGTCTTCACCGTACGCAGGGCCTTACCGTAGGCATGCCCCGACACCAGACCCGCGGCATTGAGTTTTTTCCAGATGCCAGGGAGCTCTTCTTTCTTGAGGCCGTAGAGTGCAATGCGTTGACCGCCGGTGACGTGCACGGTCTTGACCTTGTATTCCTCCGCTACCTCAGCAATCGCGCGCAGCTCTCTCGGCGTGGTGCTGCCACCCCACATGCGCGGGATCACGGAGTAGGTACCATCCTTCTGGATGTTGG
>JAHEDA010000218.1 GCA_024641445.1 Gammaproteobacteria bacterium | reverse complement strand
AGAAACCACAGGCACGGGTACAGGTATCGCCCAACAACATAAAAGTGGCCGTACCACGCGACCAACACTCATTGCGGTTAGGGCAGCGCGCCTCTTCACAGACGGTATGCAGGGCATTCTGATGCACGCTGTGTGCAGTCTGGCCGTATTGCGCGCCATCCACCAGCGGCTGGCGGATCCACACGGGCATACGATCCGCATTGGGTTCAGCAGAAAAATCAAAGACGGGTATAACGATCTGGCTCACGCAAACACTCTCCCGCTATAAACAAAAAGGGCGACAACATACGACTCATGCAGTCATGTGTTGTCGCCCCTCTGTCCTATTACCTGAGAGCTTGAGCCCCTTCGGTGTATCTATCCTGTGTGGATGATCGCTCTCCAGAGTCAACAGTCGGTCACGTGGTCCTTTTGCCTGAGCGATTCCGGGCGGGTTGCGCCTTCGGCGGTCCATTGCTGGACTCTCTCCCCCGCGACCTCAACGTTGAGGGCGCCAGTGTACTGCACCGAAATATCTTTGACCATGTGGGAAAAATAAATTTGTCTGAGATTTTTTCTGTGCCGATACCCAGATCTATTCACAAATCACATCAGAAACAAAAGACAACACGCTAGGACTAAACAAGATTCTGCTGTAGCCCCGCCCTCCCACTCAAAGCAGGGCTTCGAGGCACTGGCGAGGGAACGGTAGAAGGTCATGCTCGTCATAATAACCTACTTTTAATAGGCAATTATGGGGTACAACTGAGCCTATATATATAGGTAGCAAACCGACCCGTTCCTGGCTCAACCCGGGCGGCGGACCCTCGCCCGGACCACGGCACCCTCACCGGCGTGGTACTTGCCCTCTTGCAGGTGAACCACCCGCTCATCCCCCTCCAGGAACTCGGCGCCCTTAAAATCGGCCTCTAACATTGGCAGGGTATAGAGCAAGGCCGGGTCGGGTGGCCCACCCGAGTTATAGTTCAGCTGCGCCACCGCGAACGACTCCATGATGATCTGCCCACCCAGCTTGAGGGCCTGGAGTGCAGCCTGGTGCAGACGTGGACGCAGATTAGGCGGGAAGTGAACAAAGATAATCACGACAAAATCAAATTGGTCTTTGGGCCACTGCCAGGTAAAGAGGTCGACCTGCTCCGTGGCAATCCTCACCCCTCGCGCCTGAGCCAGATCCTCTGCTTTCTTCAAACCGACCGCTGATTGGTCCACCGACAACACCTGCAAGCCCTGCTGTGCCAGCCACACACCATTGCGGCCCTCGCCATCACCGATCACCAACACGGATTGGCCTGGCTTGAACAATGCGACGTGCTGCGTCAGATAGGTATTGGGCTCGGTCCCGTAGGCGTGCCCCTCTTCGGCGTAGCGCTCATCCCAGAAGTTTTTCATGATGTGATACTACCCAGGTTAGTGTTTAGCCTCGTGTCAGAGGCAATTGTTATTGAATCGAACGAATCACACGCCCGATGGTCAGGCCTTGAATCAGGATCGAGGCCACCACCACGGCATACGTCATCGTGAGGATGAGGTCACGCTCCATACCCAAGGGCAGCGACAAGGCCATCGCCACCGAGATTCCACCCCGTAGACCACCCCAGGTCATGATTTCAATGACATTGGGTGTGAACTCGCGGATACGACGCATCAGTAAAACTGGTAAGCCCACGCTGCAATACCGCGCCAGCACCACCACGGGCAGGATGGCCAGGACTGCCAACAGATAGGTGGACTGCATGCTCACGATCAGCACCTCCAGACCAATCAAGGTAAAGAGGACGGCATTCATCACCTCATCGATCAATTCCCAAAAGGTATCGAGGTGTTCGCGTGTCATGTCTGACATCGCCCACTTGCGACCGTGATTACCAATGATTAACCCGGCGACAACCATCGCAATCGGTCCCGAGACGTGCAGCAGGGTCGCCAGGGCATAGCCACCCATCACCAGGGCCAGAGTGATGAGGATCTCGACCTGATAGTTGTCGAGGGTCTTCAGCATGTAAAAGGACAGGGCACCGATGGCGAGGCCAAACACGGCACCACCAATCGCCTCCTGCAAAAACAGCAGGCTGATCGTGCCGACATCCGGGGTATGTGTCCCTGTCGCGATACCCAACAGCACCAGAAAGACGACGACGCCTACACCATCATTAAATAGCGACTCGCCACCGATCTTGATCGCCAGCGATGGGGGTGCCTGCGTGGTCTTGAGGATGGAGAGCACGGCTACCGGGTCGGTGGGTGAAATGAGGGCACCAAACAACAGACAGTAGATTAACGAGACATTGAGATTGAGCGCAGAGAGTATCAGCCAGGTAATGACACCAATGATAAATGTCGAAATCACCACGCCCAGGGTTGCGAGGGTCAGGACGACCCACTTCTGTTTGGCAAGCTCTTCCAGATTGACATGCAGGGCCCCGGCGAAGAGGAGGAAGCTCAACATCCCCTGCATCAGGGTAAATTCAAAATCGATACCACGTAATAAATTGGTGGCCCGCAGGATCAGGGTGGTGTCACCCAGCTGGCCAACGAGGATCAGGGTGAGGGAGAAGAGCAGGGCAACCAACATTACACCAATGGTGGTAGGGAGTCGTATAAAGCGATGATTGAGGTAGCCAAATACCGCTGTCAGCGTTATCAGTATCGCAATCGTATTCAATGTGGTCATGGCACTATCCGCACCAGGCAAGTGCACACAAGATAGCGGATAAGGTATGCGTGAGACAAGGACTACCGCCCACCCGCAACCTTTGGCGTTAACGTAAAGGGATGCCCCGCGAGAGTTTGGGCAGATCGCTCGTCATGCCCATGGCCTGTTGCAGCAGTGGCTGCCTGAGTGGGCCGATGCGATCCACGATGGACATGCCCGTATTTCGCAACCAACGCACTGCGGGCATATCACTCCCAAACAGGCGTTTGAAACTATCCACTGTCGCCAACATGGGTAGATTGTCGGCCCGCCGCCAACGCTCGTAACGACGCAGGACGCGTTCACCACCAATGTCATAGCGTTGTTGCACGGCATCGACGATAACCTCCGCCAGTGCGGCAACATCGGCCAGACCCAGATTGACACCCTGCCCCGCCAGTGGGTGCATGGTATGCGCGGCGTCGCCCACCAGGGCCAGGTGTGCTTGTACGTAGTGTTCGGTCATCTTGAAACGCAGGGGATACCCTGCGCGTGGCCCACACTCATTGATGCGACCCAGGCGACCCTCGAAGGCATCCTCCAGGGCAATACGAAAAGAGGCCTCTTCCAATCCACATAGATAACTCGCATGCTCGGGATCGGTTGACCAGACAATTGAGCTATAGCCATCGGTCAGCGGAAGAAAGGCCAACGGACCATCGGGCATAAAACGCTGCCAGGCAGTCTCGGCGGGGTCGTGCTCGGTTTTGACATAAGTGACGACGGCGGTGTGATCATAATCCCAACCCCGTACCGGAATACCCGCCTGACGCCGGACCCACGACTGACTGCCATCGGCACCCACCAACAGGCGCGTAGTCAGTACCTCGCCCGAGGCAAGCGTGACGCGCATGGCATCAGGTGAGTTCTCCATCACCTGACAAATGGCGGGACAGCGGTAATCGATATTCTCCAACTGCTGCATCCGCTCATGCAGGGCCGCTGTAATGACGCTGTTCTCAATGATATGTCCAAGCAGAGGTTCACCGAGTTCGGCACTGTCAAAATGTATCGAGCCGTTGCCAGTGGCGTCCCACACCTGCATCTCACGGAAGGGACTGACACGACGCTGTACCATTCCCTGCCAGGCCCCGATGGATTCAAACAGGCGTTGCGAGGCAACGGTAATCGCACTCACACGCAGATCATACTGGTGTGTATGCGTCAGCTCAGGTGTTTTGCCCTCCAGCACCAATACCTTCAAAGAGGTTTCGGCCAGGGCACAGGCAAGCGCGGCACCCACCATCCCGGCACCAACGATCACGACATCGTACTGTTGGTCCTGGGTGCTCACAATCGCAGCCCTCTGGCCAGGCGAGGCAGTCTGCCCACAAAGCCCATCGCATGACGCATGAGGTGACGCTTGAGCGGCGGACAGCTCTCGACGATCCACAGACCCAGGTTGCGCGCCAACACCAGTGGCGGCAGCGTGGAAGAGAAGATGCGCACCAAACTGTCGGTCACCATGCTAGCCTGCAAGTGATCCGCCTTGCGCCACTTGGCGTACTCATGTAACAGGGAGAGAGAGCCGGGGTCCTGTCGATCGTGCGCGGCGTGACTCAACACCTGCGCCAATACCGCGACATCACGCAACCCCAGATTGAAGCCCTGTCCCGCCACCGGGTGCAAGGTGTGGGCCGCATTGCCGATGAAGGCCAGGCGTGAGCGCACGTGTTCTTTGGCATGGAGCAGACTCAGTGGATAGACATGGCGCGTACCCGTTTGGACAAACTTACCGGCCCTGCTGCCAAAGCGTTGCTGCAGGAGGGCGAGGAAGGCGGCATCGTCCAGCGCCATCACCGACTCCACCTCTTTATCCCAAAGGGTAAAGACCAGGGCAAACACATTTTCCGGATACTCGGCATGCGCTGTCGGCAACAGCGCCAGGGGACCGCTGTCGGTAAAGCGTTCATAGGCCACATGCGCATGCGGGGTGTCGACACGCACATTGGCGATCACCGCACTCTGATTGTAATTCAGCCGATAGCTTTCAACCCCGGCCTTGTCCCGTACCAGTGAATTGCCACCATCGGCGGCCACCAACAGGCGCGTCGAAAGGGTCTGTTCCTGTTGCGCGTGTTT
>JAHEDA010000217.1 GCA_024641445.1 Gammaproteobacteria bacterium | reverse complement strand
AGTGGACAATAACAAGAGAAGGATATTGGGCAATGACAAGCACTGTAGGTTGGGCTGAACGCTGTTTGTGAAGCCCAACATAATGGATAACGCCTGAGGGGTTTTGTAACAAGGAACACCACATGAAACGGACAACAAAAGAGGTCGATAAAAAATGATACAGCTTTACAACGTACTCGAAATCATCAAGACGCGACCCGTTAAATCGTGAAACGCAATAAAACCGGAGACATTGGCTACTAACATGAATACCGCACGCGCCTACAATCTAACGGCCTTGACCACACCGCATTCGCACGTTGTGGCAGCGCTGTAGGTTGGGCTGAACGATAGTTGTGAAGCCCAACGTTTGGTGGGTCGTCTGAGTAGAAACTCATCTATACTCTCTCGCCAGTAAAAATTATGCCGCACAAAAAAATAAAGCGGCCATCTTGGCCGCTTTATCAATTCCCTTCAGGCAATCCCGCCCGTTTTGTTCCCACAGTCTTGAGCATTGAGGCTCCGCCTCCTGCATCAATCCCTGGTTGCATCCCTGCCCAGGCAATCCGGCCTGAGTCACATATCCTTGTGATGCGTCCTGAACTGCCTCTCGGGTTCCTCCCTGGATACGCCGAGTGCAAAATCATTTGGCTCAGGGATAGTAGTCTTGATTCAGGCGCCGTGCAAAACTCAACGATGGCGCCGACATTGGGTTACCAGCACGGTGGCGCACACAAAGTGGCGCTATATCTCTTTGTTAAATAATGTAAATTTCACCCATTTCGCAGGCATGCCTACACGCGTGTAAGAAAACGCTTACGCCATTTTCAGACAAGGCCTACACGCGTAACATGCGCTAATGACGTCCCGCCCAGAGAAGAATGACTAATGGTACTCACACCGGCATGAGCACGTTTCGTTTCCCCATCCCGCACAGCAGCGTGCAGGCCTCCGCCGGTTCCGGCAAGACCTATCTCCTCGTCAGTCGGCTTGTACAGCTTTTACTCGCCGGGGCCGAACCGCGCCACATACTCGCCATTACCTTCACCCGTAAGGCCGCCGCCGAGATGAAGGACCGCCTGCTGGAGCGCCTGCATCACCTCGCCACCTGCGACGAGACAGCCCTGCGACAAACTCTTACGTCGCTACCGGTCCCGGTGACTGACACGACCCTGCAACAGGCACGACAGCTCTACGAGACGATGTTGCGCAGTGACCACCCCGTGCGCACCACCACCTTCCACGCCTTTTGTCAGGACGTGTTGCGACGCTTTCCGCTGGAGGCGGAGGTGCCCCCCGGTTTTGAGCTGCGGGAGAAGACCGCCGACCTGCAACAGGAGGCCTGGGAGGCCATGATGGTGGAGGCCTCGGCCAGGCCCGATACCGATCTGGCCAAGGCACTGCTGCACCTGTTCAAGCAATTGGGGCTACACAACACCCAGGCCGCCCTGAACGGGTTTCTGATGCATCGCAGCGACTGGTGGGCCTATACCGCCAATGACGCAATACCCGTTGAGGCCGCCAGCTATCGCCTGCAACAACAAGTGGGCGTGAATCCGGGGCATGACCCATTAGAAGTATTCTTTGCCAATGATTTGGTCCGTGAACAATTACGACAGTTTGCGGAACTCCTGAGCCTGCATATCAACAAGACCAATCAAGGGTACGCAAGTGATCTGCACCTCACATTGCAAGATAACTTGCCACATCCACAGCGCTTTACCCTGGTTCGAGGTGTTTTCTTAACCGCAAAAGACGAACCCCGAGTTAGAAAGGAAAGCGCAGCCCAGGAAAAGGCGATGGGTGTCGCCGGCCAGGCGCGCTTTCTCAAGCTGCATACCGATATGAGCCAACAAGTCTTGCACGTGCTGGAGGCAATCCGGGCCCAGGAGAGCTTTGAGATTTGCATGGCGTGGTATCGCGCCGGTGAGGCCTACACCGCCCACTATCAGCGCATCAAGCGCGAGCAACGCCTGCTCGACTTCACTGACCTGGAGTGGCGCACCTATCGCCTGCTCAACGAGGGTGACAACGCCCTGTGGGTGCAATACAAGCTTGATGCGCGCATCGATCACCTACTTATCGATGAGTTTCAGGATACTAACCCCCTGCAATGGCGCATGCTGTTGCCCCTGTTGCAGGAACTCGCGGCCAGTGAAGACCCGGAGCGTCCACGCAGCGTCTTTATCGTGGGCGATGCAAAACAATCAATTTATCGTTTTCGCCGAGCCGAACCGCGACTGTTTGATGCAGCGACGCGCTGGCTCAGCGAAAAACTCCGTGCCGAGACCCTGCCCTTACAAAAGTCCTGGCGCTCCGCCCCGGCCATCATGCAATTGGTGAACAGGGTATTTGGCGAGGAGAGTGTCCAACGCCTGCCCGACTTCATCGAACACGCTACCCACCATGAAACACTCTGGGGCGAGGTGACACTCTTACCACTCACGGGGACACCCACCGATCAACCTAAAGAGACCGAGACAGCACCTCCTGGTCCTCTGATGCTGCGTAACCCACTGGAACAGCCGCGCCCCGAGACCATCAATCTGCCGCACTACGAGGAAGGCCAGCTGCTGGCGCGGCAGATCCAGACCCTTATCTCGCAAACGACATTGATTCAAGATGGAGCGATCACGCGACCCGTACGCTACCGCGACATCATGATCCTGGTGCGGGGTCGCACCCACGTGGGTGAATACGAACGGGCCCTGCGCGAACACGGCATTCCGTACCAGGGCGCAGACCGTGGCACTCTCCTCACCACGCAAGAGGTACGCGACCTGACCAATCTCCTGCACTGGCTGATGACGCCGTTTGATAATCTCGCCCTCGCCGGGATCTTGCGTTCGCCGCTGTTTGCCATCAGTGATGAGGAGCTGCGTCAGCTCGCACAGTGCAAGGCCGCTAACTGGCGCGACGCACTGGCCGAGCTCGCGGTACAAAATGCACCCTCCAGCCCGCTCGCGCGTGCGCATACCTATCTTACCGAGTGGATCGCCTTGACGGGGCACCTGCCGATGCACGACCTGCTCGATCGCATCTATTGCGATGGCAATCTCATCGAGCGTTACCGCGCGGCCTATCCACCACACCTGGCCTCACGTGCCGTCAACAATCTCACACGCTTCCTGGAACTGGCTTTGGAGATGGACAGCGGGCGTTATCCCAGCCTGATGCGCTTTCTCGCCAGCCTCAAGTCACTGCGTGGTCTCTCTGCCAATGAGGCCCCGGATGAACCGCCGAGCGCGGCCTCACTCGACCGCGTCGTCCTGCTGACGATTCACTCTGCCAAGGGGCTGGAGGCACCAGTGGTGTTCCTCGCCGATGCCGCCAACAGTGGTAGCAACAATGAGAGTTATTCACCGCTGGTGCATTGGCCGATCGAACAGGACCACCCCCAGACCTTTTTACTCGCCCTGCCCCGGCAACGGCAGGACACCTTCATGCGCCAACAGCTCGACCGGGTACAGACCGAGACGCAACAGGAGGAGAACAATCTTCTCTATGTCGCCCTCACCCGCGCCCGCCAACTGCTCTACATCTCGGGCAGCCGCCCCCAAAAGAAGGGGTGCGACCTGCACTGGTATGAGGCGATTAGTCGCGCCTGTCAATTAGACCCCGAGGAGATTGTCGAGCCGGTGCAGTTGGTTCAGAGCAACACCCCACCACTGCACGCAAGCGAACACGCGGCGGATAAGACTAAACCGATTGCCCTTGATGCCAGATTGCGACACGCGATCAAACTGCAACGGGTCGTACAGGAGATCGCACCGAGTCACACGCGACAGCGCCATGCCGACTCACAAGTAGTTAGCGATGTCGATGGGCGTGAGCGCGGGATAGTGATACACGCACTGCTGGAACAGATCACCCACACAGCGTCGCCTGACAAGGGCAACATTATTCTACGCACTCGCCAACAGACCGCCAGCACCTTATCAGAGCATGAAATGGATAATTGCTGGGACGAGTCGATGCGACTGATAGGGCAGCCTGAGTTACAGCATCTGTTCAATCCCGCGCAGATACAGCGTGCCTACAACGAGGTGCCACTCTATTATCCAAACGGCGACATCATGGTGCACGGCATCATCGACCGCCTGGTCATCCAGGGCGAACAGGCCTGGCTGCTGGACTACAAGACCCATCGCGATGCGACGCCCGAAAATCTTCCGACCTTAGCTGAACAATACACCGAACAGATGCGGCTCTACGCGAATGGCGTCCGCCATATCTATCCAGGTCTCCACATACAACCGCTGCTGGTCTTCACCCGCTGTGCAAAAACCGTATCACTGGCAGTGTAATGTCTGACACTTGAAGCCGTAGTGCCTCGACCCCATATCCTCCCCGCTTTGTCCCACCCAAATTGATGGATGAAAAATCATGTCTGCACATAGCTTTGATGTCACCTTTGAAAACTTTGCTGATAGTGTCCTGGAGGCCTCCAAGGAGGTGCCAATCCTGGTGGACTTCTGGGCCAGTTGGTGCGGCCCCTGCAAGGCGCTGATGCCGGTGGTCGAAAAACTGGCCGAGGCCTATCAGGGAAAGTTTCGCCTCGCCAAGGTCAATATCGACGAACAGCAACAACTCGCCACGCAATTTGGTGTGCGTAGCGTGCCCACTGTGAAGTTGGTAAGGGATGGCCAGGTGGTGGATGAATTTCTCGGCGCCCAGCCCGAGTCGGCGATACGCGCCATCCTCGATAAACATATCGTGCGCCAGTCGGACCAACAAATGGCCGCTGCGATCACGCTGTATCAACAGGGTGATAAGAAAACCGCACTGGAGCAGATGAAGGC
>JAHEDA010000216.1 GCA_024641445.1 Gammaproteobacteria bacterium | reverse complement strand
CAGGTAAAAAGATTATGCGCGGCACCAGTCAGGCAATCGAACAACTCGCCCGTGAAGTAGAGTCCTCTGCCAACGTGATTCATCAACTGGAAAAAGACAGCGAGGCCATCTCGACTGTACTCGACGTTATCAAAGGTATTGCCGAACAGACCAATCTCCTGGCACTAAACGCCGCCATTGAGGCTGCGCGTGCGGGTGAACAGGGTCGAGGCTTTGCCGTCGTGGCCGACGAGGTACGCACACTCGCCAGTCGCACTCAATCATCCACCAAAGAGATCGAGGCGATGATTGAAAAACTCCAGGGGGGCGCCAAGAATGCCGTCTCCGTAATGGAGAGCGGTCGCAATCGCGCCAAAGAGGGTGTCGCCCAGGCCCAGAGCGCGGCCAGCGCCCTGGACGCCATTACCAGCGCCGTCGCCACCATCAGTGAAATGAATACCCAGATTGCCGCAGCCTCTGAAGAACAAAGCGCGACCGCAGACGAGATGAATAAAAGTATTGTGAAGATCAGTCAGGTCTCGGAACAGACCGCCAGCGGCGCTGAACAAACCACCGCCGCCAGCGAAGAATTGGCACGCCTCGCCGCGCGCCTGCAAGAGCTGGTCGGTCAGTTCAAGATTGCGCGATAAAACTCAATCACCATCCGCCGCATCCATTGCGGCGGCCGTGATCGTCCCAATTTCCCGCAATACTGCGGTCGCATAACACCCTCGCCTCAAGTCAAAGTTGAGGCAGAGTGTGTGTTGAGACAAATCAAACTGCCAACTCATATCCTGTGCAAGCACAGACACCTCCCGGCGGTCTTGCTCCAGACCTGCATGCTCCATCCCATTAAGCCAGTCGGCATATGCCTTTAACACTGCCGCCTCAAATTCCAGTGCTGCAGCCTTGGCATAGCTGCGGCCTCGGCCCCAGAGCGGTGCGGTGAGGTATATATCATGTTCCGATATGCGTTGTTGCAGGCTCGCATCAAGCTCTTCTGCGACAAAAAACTGATGTGTACCATCTAGAATGAAGACATCCCCAGCCATGGGGCACCCTAGCCCACCCTGCTGAATACGCGCAGAGACCACGGCATTAAACAGGAGTGAGCGTGCCGCAGAGAGATAGATACTGCGTTTATGCCGATCGTGCACTCGTTTACCCTGCACGAGCATTGCCCTGGCCTGTTCGATGTTGCGCCCATCCTGACCAAAGCGTTGCTCCATAAAATAGTTTGGCACGCCTTGTTGTTGTATCGCGATTAGGCGTTGCTCAAGTGAGGCGATATCCCCATGTAGCTCACGCAGGATAAGGCTAAAGCGATTACCCTGTAATTGGCCACGACGCAATTTTTTTTCATTTCGAGAGGCGCTGATGACACGATATTCTTCGGTGGTAAAATCCTCCCACCGAGGTTGTTCGATATTGGGGAGCTGAATGCTAAACCACTGTCGAGTTATGGCCTGACGGTCTTTCATCCCCGCATAGCTCACACTGCCCTCTGCCACGCCAAGAAACTTTGCCAGCTGTCGAGCGACCCAATTGGTATTGGCACCACGCTTCTCGACGTGGACATAGAGGTGTTCACCCTCGCCGCTCGGGGTAACCGCCACAATTTCATCGACAACAAAATCCTCAGGGCATGACTTATAGACGGCCGAAATATTTAATTCAGGGAACTGGCGTGCACAGGTGTCGAGGGGTGACATATATCTTTCCGTAGAGTAATAAATATGAGGTATCGGAATGATACCTGGCATTTTTTCAGATATGTGGAAACGCGTCTTTAACGCGGAAATAGCAGCACGGAGGCCTGTGCCGCAATGCCCTCACTACGACCGGTGAAGCCCATTTTTTCAGTCGTCGTGGCCTTGATGCTGACCTGATTGATGGCCACCGACATATCCTCGGCGAGGACGCTCCGCATACTATCGATATACGGTGCCATCCTGGGGGCCTGGGCAATGATCGTCATATCGGCGTTACCGAGTACAAATCCTTGGCCTGAGATGACTTGCATCACATTACGCAAGAGTATGCGGCTATCTATACCTTTATAGTATTTGTCGGAGTCTGGAAAGTGTTTACCGATGTCACCCAGGGCCAGCGCACCCAACAGCGCATCACAAAGGGCATGGATCAGGACATCACCATCTGAGTGCGCCTCCATTCCCTTTTCATAGGGTATGGTGATGCCACCCAATACGATCTGCACGCCCTCTTTAAAACGGTGCGCATCAAAACCCTGGCCAATCCGTGGGAGTAAATTCATCGCTTAAAACCCATCATCAAACTCAGATGTCACAACGGCCTCAAGTTCTTGCCGATCGAGATAGAACTCCGCCAATGCCAGGTCCTCTGGCCGCGTGATCTTGATGTTATCTGCATGACCTTCCACCAGTAATGGTTGCTCGCCCAGTAGTTCAATCGCCGAGGACTCATCTGTGGTGACGCGCCCGCTCTCCAGCGCAGACTGGAGTGCTTGGTGTAACATTCCGAAGCGAAACATCTGTGGGGTGAGTGCATGCCAAAGGCCATTGCGCTCGACGGTCTGGACAACCTTACCCTCGGGGGTAGAGCGTTTCATGGTATCGCGCACGGGGATCCCAAGCAAACCGCCGACCCGGTGCGAGCTAAGTGTGCCTATCAGGTGTTCGATATCCGTCTTGCGAACACAGGGGCGCGCCGCATCATGGACCAAGACCCAGTCCTCCGGTGCAGCCTCCAGCGCGATTTGCTGCATAGCATTGAAGACCGAGTGACAGCGTTCGACCCCACCCGGAGTACGAATCACCTGCGCACGCACATCCAGACAAATGGACTCTGAATAGGGGTCGTCCTCTGCCATGGCCAGATGGATACTGTTTATCACCGTTATGGCTGAGAGTCGTCGCAGGGTATGTACAAGAACCGTTTCACCCGCGAGTGGCAGGTATTGTTTGGGGATATCACTACGCATGCGCCGGCCAATGCCGGCTGCCGGGACGATGCACCAATAGCGCGGGGGTGTGCTCATCAGTGTGTGAGACTGGTGTCTATTCGACGACCTGGATAAAGGTCTCGCCTCGTTTGATCATACCGAGCTCACTGCGCGCGCGCTCCTCAATCGCTGCATAGCCCTGTTTGAGATCAATGACCTCCGCCGCCAGCGCATCATTGCGCGCCTTGAGTTGCGCGTTCTGCGCCTGCTGCGACTGGATCTGCTTACTCAGTTGCCAAGCCGAGGCGATACTACCCTCACCTACCCACAGGTCGTACTGTAAGATAAGTAAGAGCAGTCCAAGAATGACAGAGAGTATCTTCAAATATCGCTCCTGTTGTCGCCGTTACTTCAGATTATAGAACGCTTTACGGCCAGGGTAAGCCGCCTTGCTGCCCAACACCTGTTCGATACGGATCAGCTGATTGTACTTGGCCACACGATCCGAACGCGACATAGAACCCGTCTTAATTTGCCCCGCACAGGTCGCCACGGCTAGATCCGCAATAGTAGTATCTTCGGTCTCACCCGAGCGATGTGAGATAACGGCAGTATAGCCCGCCTTCTTCGCCATCGTGATCGCCGCCAGGGTCTCGGTTAAGGTCCCGATCTGGTTCACCTTGATCAAAATGGAGTTGGCGATATTCTTGTCGATGCCTTCCTTGAGGATTTTGGTGTTGGTCACAAACAGGTCATCACCAACCAATTGAATCTTTTTACCCAAGCGCTCGGTCAGCAGCTTCCAACCGGCCCAGTCATCCTCCGCCATGCCATCTTCAATACTGAGAATCGGATATTTATCAACCCAGCTCGCAAGGACATCGATAAACTGCTCGGCACTCAGGCTCTTGCCCTCTGAGGCCAGCACATACTTGCCGCCCTTGTAGAATTCACTACTGGCTGCATCAATACCGATGAATATGTCCTTACCCGCCGTAAATCCCGCCTGACCGATGGCCTCCAGAATGACTTCAATTGCGGCCTCATTCGAGGGCAAGTCGGGGGCAAAACCACCCTCATCACCTACGGCAGTATTCAGTCCCTTGTCGTGCAGTACCTTCTTGAGGGCATGGAACACCTCGGCACCATAACGAATGGCCTCGGTGACACTCGGTGCGCCTACCGGCATGATCATAAATTCCTGCAGGTCGACGCTGTTGTCGGCATGAGCACCACCATTGATGATGTTCATCATGGGTACCGGCATCAGGAATTCGTTAGCGGTTGCGAGATATTCATAGAGCGCGACGCCACGGCCATTGGCGGCGGCCTTGGCCGTGGCCATAGAGACGGCGAGTAGCGCGTTGGCACCAAGCTTGCTCTTGTTCTCGGTGCCATCGAGTTCGATCATGCGCTGATCGATACCAGACTGATCCTCGGCCGACATACCCGCAAGTGCCTTGTTGAGTTCATTTGAGATGTGACCGACGGCCTTTTGTACACCCTTGCCGCCGTAGCGTTTCTTGTCGCCGTCACGCAGCTCAATGGCCTCGCGTGACCCGGTAGAGGCGCCCGATGGCACCGCCGCACGCCCCATCACACCGGAGGCCAGGATGACATCGGCCTCGACGGTCGGATTGCCACGGGAATCGATGATTTCACGACCGATAATCTTTTTGATCTGGGTACTACTCGCAGACATGTAGTTTTTTCGCTCCTGTTCTCTTTGTTCCAGCTTAACTTCTATTTGTTTAATTCTTCTTCAATGAAACTGTTTTGCTTGACGGTGCGATCAATCTCCAGCAGCGTCTTTAACAACGGCTCCATCAATTTCAGCGGCCAGGCATTGGGACCGTCGCTCAAGGCCTGTTCCGGGTTTGGGTGTG
>JAHEDA010000215.1 GCA_024641445.1 Gammaproteobacteria bacterium | reverse complement strand
TCGGCCGTAGTCACTGCACATGAAATAGCGATTGCCACCCGCACGCTTCGCCTCGTACATGGCCATGTCGGCATCGTGCAGCAATACCGACGCCTCACCCTGCTCAGGGTAAAAGGCCACACCCACGCTGCACCCTACTCGGCATTCTGCCTCGCCTAACTTGATGGGCTCTGCCATGGCCAGGACGATCTTGGCGGCGATATCTCCAGCTATGCGCTTGGTGGAGACCCGCTCCAGAATGATCGCAAATTCGTCTCCGCTTAATCGCGCGACCGTATCCGATTCGCGTACTGCGTGCTGTACACGTCCCGCCACCTGTCGCAACACCTCGTCACCGGCGGCGTGACCAAGCTTATCGTTAATCGACTTGAATTTATCGACATCAAGAAAGAGTACGGCGAGACGGCTCTGCTCACGCCGGGCAATCTGCAAGGCATGTTGCAGGCGATCCATATACAGCCCCCGGTTCGCCAGTCCGGTCAGGCTGTCATAGTTCGACAGGTAACGCATACGTTCGGTTGCCTCGTGACGATCGGTAATATCTCGCACGATGCCCACGAAGTGGCGCTTGTTACCCAACTTCATCTCACTAATCGCAATATCGGCATGAAAGACCGAACCATCCTTGCGCCTACTCAACAACTCACGCGGGCCTACGTCCATAAAGCGTGAGGCCCCGGTCTTCAGATAACTGTCAACGTAGCCCTGGTGCCGCTCTGCATCGCCCCTTGCCATGAGGATGGAAATATTCCGACCGATCACCTCTTCACGCGCATACCCGTAAATACGCTCGGCCGCATCACTGAAGCTGACAATTTTACCGTCTTCGCTTATGGTGATAATGCCATCCTTGGCATGGCTGATAATGGACCCCAGCTCTTCATTCGCCTCAATCACTTTTTTAAGATCGGTGACATCACGAAAATAACATGAGAGCAGTTCCCCCTCGGGGCAGGCATGTACCTCTAACCATCTATCGATGGTGGGGTAATATTCTGTGAAGCAAATGCGTATTTGTTGCTCATGCGCCTTGCATAGATGAGTGGAGAATATCGGTGCGGCATCGGTGAAGACCTCCCAAACACTGTGCCCTACGACCTGACTTGCATCCTGCTTTAGCAACGCAACTGCCTTTTGGTTGATATAGAGGATGTTATTGTCGCGGTCCAGCGACATATAGGCATCGGTGGAGCTCTCCAACACATGCTCCAGCTCACCCGCGAGCGTCTGTATACGACGCAGATTCCGAAAGATATATCCTGCAAAAACGAGAAGGGCCAGACTAAAAAGTATTCGATAGACGATCTCGCCCATCGCAGTCGGCAGAAATGACTCCAGTAGTGGTTGCTGCTTAGTATAATGGTGTAGTACCGACTCACCTACCCAAGAGACCATTACCAGCACACTGCTGATCAGGTAAATATGCCAGCCCTTGAGTGTCCGCTTAAGTGTATGGTGCAGATGCTGCATAAATATCTACCATCAAAATACCTGCCTGTATGATCGGCAAAATTCACTTACATTGTTAGTGTTCTTTGTGAACAATTGTTATCAAACAACCCCCTGCCTGCTAAAATGCCACCTCGTAACAATCTTTTACAATCTTTTCACCCGAGGGTCCTGGATATGAAACCAGCCGTCATCGTCATTGGCCAGGGAGAGATGGGCGGGGTATTCACTCGCGGCATCCTCCGTAGTGGACACCCGATATATCCCATCACTCGGGGCATGGACATCGCCGCCATCGCCAACGCCATGCCCGACCCCCACCTCGTCCTCGTGGCCGTAGGTGAGAATGACCTGCATCCTACGCTGGCAATAATCCCCGCGCATTGGCGTCGTCAGCTGGGGCTTTTACAAAATGAATTACTGCCCGGAGATTGGCGACAACACGATATCGACAGTCCCACCGTAATCTCGGTGTGGTTCGAGAAAAAGAAGGGTCATGATTACAAGGTCCTCATCCCCTCCCCCGTCTATGGTCACCATGCACGATTGATCGCGGATGCACTGGGCACACTCGACATCCCGACCTGGGAGGTAAAGAGTGCAGAGGAGATGGAACACGAGTTGGTGCGCAAGAACGTCTACATCCTCACCACCAACATTGCCGGGCTGTTAGTAGCAGGTAACGTGGAGGCGTTATGGCAAGAACATGAAACACTCGCGCGCGAGGTCGCCAGTGAGGTCATGGACATCCAGGCCTGGCTGGTGGGTCATCACCTGGATCGCGAACGCCTGATTGAGGGATTGGTAGAGGGAATCAAGGGTGATCTCCAACACACGTGCATGGGCCGATCGGCCCCTGGCCGTCTCACACGCGCCCTCGGCTTTGCCGATGAGGCCGGTTTAGCGGTGCCAAAGCTGCGCGAGATCCACGCCGCCCAAATTAAATAATTACTCCAGGATCGAATTGGCCAACTCGGCAAGCGAGTCCGATACCTTATACATGTGCTTGTACTGTACGATCTGTTTGGCAATCAGCATCAAACGCAGATCATAGGGCATGAGCTCATTCGGCGATGTGATCAGGGGTGAGTTAAACGGTGGTGTATCGGCACGCTGGAACTCCACCGCCAGACTAATGCGTGGTTCAAGTGCCCGTCGGCTACTCGTCCCGCCCCAATGCACTACACGCTGATTCCATAACAATAAGGTCCCCGCATCGGCGGGCAGGGCGCGAATACCGTGGGCATTCACATCCGTCGAGTTGCTCTCAAAATTCAGATATTGCTCATCCAGATAGGCCGGTAACAGATAGATGCAACCATTCAGTGGCGTTGCATCCGATAGCGCCAGCCAGGTCGTCACACTCTTTGGCATCCCATCGGGCAACAGGGGATTACTCGCCACGCGGTCGCGATGTGGACGCCAACCAGCGTCATGTCGATTCGGGTCGAGAAACCAGGTCCAGAAATCGGGTAACTGATAATAATGTTCACCGAGTACCTGTGAAAGAATGCGGGTGAGCTGGCGCGAGACCTGCCAGAACTCATCATAGATAAAGGTAAAACATGGGTTGATGCCCGAGAAGTATAAATTCTCTACCGCAAGGCGCAGCTTGCCGACAAACTCGGCATCAAACAGATGCTCAAATGACATATAACCATCGTGGCGCAGCCAGTTCAGCGATGCGGTATCCAGTTTTACGTCCAGGGGCTGTAGCGGAAAGCGACTGCCCTCAGGGGTAATCTTCAGGTGCGGATTGACCCCCAACCAAAAGGCCGGGTCGGCGGCCTCAATCGCGGTGGGTACACGTTCCGGTATTATTTCCGGTTGATTGGATCGCTCAATATATAGAGGCATACGACATATCCCAAGGCTTCTGGCCACACTCAATTGCCTTAGCGTCCGGGAATGCCACTACTTGAGGCAGGCAAATACCCGATTATTTCACCCGTCTTAAGCTGCAAGTCGCGTTAGGGTCATGGCATAGACTCGCAGCCAGCCTTGGCAGGCTCTGCCCTCACGCAAAAAGCTCGCGCCTGCGAAACTTGTAGGACCCGGCGGTGTAATAAGGCTTGAGCCAGGCATCATCCGGCGTGAGAAATGCCGATTTATGCACGTCACTTCCAGGCTTGGCGGCAAGGCGATTCATCACATCGCGGAAGCGAAAGTGATCAAACAGGCGCAAAAACTCACCGAAGTAGATATCGGCAACCCGCTTGTCCCCCTTAATTACAAGCATATTTTCATCATTGTTCTTCGTCGAGGCATCGCTGAAATTAGCAGAACCTGTAATCACCGTCGGTGAATCGCCCAGTGGATCGATCAACATGTATTTGGTGTGTACGTAGAGCACGTGTTTACCCAGCGGGTTGCGGAATTCCGTCAACCAGTGTTCGATCTTCTGCGCCGCCTGAAGAGTGAGCGTGGTGCCAACGGAGATCTGCACATTGCGGTCACGCATCAGGGCCTTCTGGTTTTTATCCGGCTTTTCCAGCAGGACAAAGCGCAGATAGGATTTGGGTTTTTCAAGCGCCTTGGCAAAGACCTGATTGACGCCAAAGGCGGCAGTGAAGCAGGCGCACGATGTCGCGGCTTCCAGACGTTGACCATACCAGTCCAGGGCTGCAAGCGTACTACGCGGACTAAATAGTGGTGTGCACCCTGTGGCAGGCGCACCCTTGGGGACTGATGTCGCCGCCTCATTGTCAAGCCGTAGTGTCTTGGCCGGTTCATCCGCGTTGAGGCGATTCCAATACTCAAGATAGGCCGCCGCCACCTTGGGGGCACGCACACGGTGTCCAACGTTGGACTGGCCAAAGATGCCGCTCTCGGTGAAGTTGGTCGAACCGGTCCAGACCTCAATTGGTTTGCCGTCTTTTAACAGCACGATGAATTTATTGTGCGAGAGATAACTCTTGTTGGCCGTGCGCTTCTTCATCAGTTTTGAAATACCCGCCTTGCGCGCGGCCTTCATGGTCGTCGCACCCGGCTCTTGTTTGCGATGATCATAAACAATCTTGACGTCCGCACCACTCTTGGCGGCAGCGGCAAAGGCCTTGAGCACCGGTTGCCAGTTAAACTCATAGACAGAAGCACGCAAGGCATAGTGCTTACCCTTGGCCTGATGAATAAAGGCCAGCATAGCCTCTTCAAGTCCGCGTGAGAGCCAGGTGTAAGCCAAATCCTTTGGTACTTGATCGGGTGCGACATTGCCAAACTTGCGGGCATAGGCCTCGCTGCCAATGACGCCGCGATTAAAAAAGACCGCGTGGGTCCCGCTGTCGACATCCTCGGTCGAGATTGTAATGCTGACGCCCTTACCCTCGACAAGATTCTTGGGTGTACCGGTGATGGGGACAATG
>JAHEDA010000214.1 GCA_024641445.1 Gammaproteobacteria bacterium | reverse complement strand
GTGCGCGTGCGACGTGTGCCCCAAACTCGGGGTGGGCATTGATGCCGGTACCGACCGCCGTACCACCCTGTGGGAGTGCGCGCAGGCGGGTGAGCGAGGCCTGAATGCGGTACATACCCTGTTTGATCTGCGCGGCCCAGGCACCGATCTCTTGTCCCAGTGTCACCGGCATGGCGTCCATCAAGTGGGTGCGCCCGGTTTTGACTATCTCGGCCAGCTCAGTTGCACGTTTTTCCAGTGTAGTGTGTAGATGGGTAAGTGCAGGCAAGAGTTGCTCTTCGATCTCCAGATAGGCCGCAACGTGAATGGTGGTGGGGATCGTATCATTCGAGCTCTGGCTCATGTTGACGTGATCATTCGGGTGAATCTTTTTATTGAGCCGGTCACTCGCGAGGCGGGCGATCACCTCGTTGGCGTTCATATTGGTACTGGTGCCCGAGCCGGTCTGAAACACGTCAATGGGGAAGTGTGCATCGTGCGTCCCGGCGGCGACCTCTTCGGCTGCGTCCTGGATAGCTTTGGCCGTGGCTTCGTCGAGTAATTGCAGTTTCCAGTTGGCAGCGGCGCAGGCGCCCTTGACCAGACCGAGAGCGCGGATGAAGCTGCGCGGCATGCGTTGTCCACTAATCGGAAAGTTATCAACGGCACGCTGGGTTTGCGCACCATAGAGTGCATCGGCCGGGACCTTGACCTCACCCATGCTGTCTTTTTCGATGCGAAAACCCTTGTCACTCATGCGCGGTATCCTGTGGCAGCTTGAAAAATTTGGTCTTGAGAATCTGTTGCTCGACCAGTCGCCATTGATCGTCTTCCTCACGTTCAAGTACCAGTGAGATGTCCATCAACAGCACGGTACGGTCATGCGCAAGTATACTTTGTTGTGTGGCAAAGGCGAGGCGGCGCTGGGCAATGGTCTTGATGCGCAGGCCCGTGTGTCGGACATCATGCAGACGCGACTGCGCCAGCTCGTTCTCCCAACGCGAACACCACTGGCGATAGTTCAATTCTTTGTTTTCGGGCAGGCCGAAGACCATCAGCTTGGGTGAGGCGAGGACACTGAGCGCCCCGATGTCGTGAGCCTTGATGCTGCTGCTGAAGGCATTGAGCCAATCTTCAATGACGTTCTGTTCGTCCATGGTGCTAATCATCGTTGTCTTGGTGTCTAAACGGCAACTCTACCGGGTTTCTTTAACGACACGTATCCTTACCAATCCGGTTCTGCTGAAAATTGGTTAAGATGTGAGCAAAACTCCCCCTTCAAGCTAAGCTGAAATCTCCATTTCCACGACAGGTTATTGAAACTACAGATAATTTTAGACATGCTTCTTGCCGATCGAAGTAGGGATTTCTTGACCTCTCGGCCTAAAACCCCGATCATACGCGGCTTGTATGACGCCGGGGCGAGCCCCCGGTGGGGCTGCCTTCACAGTGAGTAGTGCGCTGAGGCGGGGCCTGTAGTGGTAGTCCATGAATTATTGACATTAATAATAGAAGAGGTTGGCTTCATGTCCCAGCAATCCCAGATGCCCGATATCGACACAATGGAGACCCAGGAGTGGATCGAGGCACTTGAGGCGGTCATTGAGAATGAGGGTGTGGAGCGCGCGCACTTCCTGCTCGAGCAGATGATCGACAAGGCCCGTCGCTCTGGTGCCAACCTGCCGTACTCCGCCAATACGGCCTACGTGAATACCATTCCGCCCCACCTGGAGGCCGACATGCCGGGTGACCCGGCGATTGAAGATCGCCTGCGCGCCTACATCCGCTGGAATGCCATGGCCATGGTGGTCAAGGCCAATCGCAAGAGCACCGAACTGGGTGGGCATATTGCGACCTTTGCCTCGGCCGCCACGCTCTATGATGTGGGCTTCAATCACTTCTGGCATGCCCCCACCCATGAACACGGTGGTGATTTGATCTTTTTCCAGGGCCATGCCTCACCCGGTACTTACGCCCGCGCCTATCTCGAAGGGCGTTTGAGCGATGAGCAATTAAACAACTTCCGTCAGGAGGTCGATGGCAATGGCCTGTCCTCCTATCCGCATCCACACTTGATGCCCGATTTTTGGCAGTTCCCGACGGTCTCCATGGGGCTGGGTCCGATCATGTCGATCTATCAGGCCCGCTTCATGAAGTATCTGCACGACCGTGGTCTCGCCGATACGCGTAATCGCAAGGTCTGGTCCTTTGTCGGTGACGGTGAGACCGACGAACCCGAGAGTCTGGGTGCCATCTCACTCGCCGGGCGCGAGAAACTCGATAACCTCGTCTGGGTGGTCAACTGTAATCTACAACGCCTGGATGGTCCGGTGCGCGGCAACGGCAAGATCGTGCAGGAGCTAGAGGCCGGTTTCCGCGGTGCGGGCTGGAATGTCATCAAGGTACTGTGGGGCAGTTATTGGGACCCACTGCTTGCGATGGATAAAAACGGTCTGTTGCATCAGCGCATGATGGAGTGCGTGGACGGTGAGTATCAAAATTACAAGTCGAAGGATGGCGCCTACGTGCGTGAGCACTTCTTTGGTAAGTATCCTGAATTGAAGGCGATGGTGTCGAAGATGTCGGACGAGGACATCTGGCGCCTGAACCGTGGTGGTCATGACCCGCACAAGGTCTTCGCCGCCTATCACGCCGCCGTGAATCACGGCGGCCAGCCAACGGTTATCCTGGCGCAGACCGTGAAGGGCTACGGCATGGGCGCGGCGGGCGAGGGCCAGATGCGTACTCACTCGCAAAAGAAGCTTGCCGATGAAGACATGATCGCCTTCCGCGATCGTTTCAACATCCCGCTCGATGACAAGGCCGCGGCGGCAGGCCAATATTTCAAACCAGCCGAGGACAGCGTCGAGCTGAAGTACATGCGTGAACGCCGCGAGGCCCTGGGTGGTTCGCTGCCGAAGCGCGCACACCTGGCAACGCCCCTAGAGATTCCACCGCTCACTGCATTTGATTCACTGCTGGAAGGCAGTGGCGACCGTGAGATGTCCACCACCATGGCGTGGGTGCGCATGCTCACCGTGTTGTGCCGCGACAAGAATATCGGCAAGAACATCGTGCCCATCGTCCCCGATGAGGCGCGTACCTTTGGTATGGAGGGCATGTTCCGTCAGTTGGGCATCTATTCCTCGGTCGGTCAGTTGTACACGCCGCAGGATAAAGACGAGATCATGTTCTACAAGGAAGACAAGAGCGGTCAGATCCTCGAAGAGGGTATCAATGAGGCCGGTTCCATGTCGTCCTGGATCGCCGCCGCGACCGCCTACAGCACGCACGGCGTCAACATGATCCCCTTCTATATTTATTATTCCATGTTTGGCTTCCAGCGCATCGGTGATCTGGCCTGGGCCTCGGGTGATATGCACGCGCGTGGCTTCCTCATCGGTGGTACCGCTGGTCGTACGACGCTGGCGGGTGAGGGTCTGCAACATCAGGATGGCCATGGTTTGATTTTGTCTTCCACGATTCCCAACTGTGTCAGTTACGACCCGACTTTCAGTTATGAAATGGCCGTGATCGTGCACGACGGAATGCGGCGCATGTTTGCCGAGCAGGAAGATGTGTTTTATTACGTCACCGCCATGAATGAAAACTACACGCACCCGGCCATGCCGAAGGGTGCCGAAGCGGGCATCATCAAGGGCATGTACCTGTTCAGTGAGGGTGGTAAAAAGAAGAAGAGGGTACAGCTCATGGGATCGGGCACTATCCTGCGCGAGGTGATTGCCGCGGCCGAGATGCTCGATAAGGAATGGGGCGTTGATGCCGACGTCTGGAGCGCGACCAGCTTCACCGAACTCGCACGTGAGGCGCGCGATTGTGATCGCTGGAATCGCCTGCATCCCTCCGCGAAGCCCAAGGTGTCTTATGTTGCTCAACAACTGGAAGGTCGTCAGGGCCCCGTGATCGCGGCAACCGATTACATTCAGGCCTATGCCGACCAGATCCGCAAGTGGGTACCTGCACGCTATGAAGTGTTAGGCACTGACGGTTTCGGTCGCAGTGATACCCGCGCGCAATTGCGTAAACATTTCGAGGTGAACAGCTTCCACGTGGTGGTTGCGGCACTCAAGGCCCTGGCCGATGAGGGCGCGCTGCCCGCTGCCAAGGTCGATGAGGCCATCAAGAAATACGGTATTAACCCGGATAAAACCAACCCGCTATACGCCTAAGCCAGAGTGGGGGAGAACAAGAATATGGCCAAAGAAATTCGCGTACCCGATATTGGCGACTTCAAGGACGTTGAGGTCATCGAGGTCCTGGTTGCCGTCGGTGACAGTATCAAACCCGAACAGTCGCTCATCTCGGTTGAGTCCGATAAGGCGGCGATGGAGATCCCCGCGCCGGAAGGTGGTGTGGTCAAGGAGTTAAAGGTTGCCATCGGTGACAAGGTCTCGCAGGGTAGTCTGTTAATCATGCTGGAGCCTGCTGGTGACAATAAGGCAGCAGCCAAGACCGAGAGCAAACCCGCCAAGGCCAGCGCCCCGGCAGCGCCTGCCGTTGTCGCCGCACCCGCAAAGGCCCCGGCGTCTGCACCTGCGCCGGTTGCGCGTGTCGCACCGACCGCAAGCATCGATGAGGTTGCCTTTGCCAAGGCTTATGCCACACCCGCAATTCGTAAATTCGCCCGTGAGCTAGGCGTAGACCTCGGCCGGGTCGAGGGCACCGGTCGCAAGCAGCGTATTACCCAGGAAGATGTACAGAATTTTGTGAAGCGCGCCCTGTCACAGGGCAGTGGTGGTGGTTTGGGTGTCGCACCGATGCCCGAGATCGATTTCAGTCAGTGGGGCGCGATTGAGAGCAAGCCACTTACCAAGATC
>JAHEDA010000014.1 GCA_024641445.1 Gammaproteobacteria bacterium | reverse complement strand
CGTGTTCACCTCGGTGATTTTTTTAATCGCGGCGTCGGCATCTTTCTCTTCCACGATACGCTGAATAACTCCGTGTGCGTCACGCACGATGCGGCCATAACCTGTCGGCCTGTCGAGGTGAACGGTGAGGAGTGCAAACTTGTTGTCGGCGGCGATACTGACAAGCTGAGCCAGGGTCTCCTGTTTGATCAGCGGCACATCGCCGTAGAGCACCAGCACGGTGTGGTCATCACTCACCTTCGGCATGGCCTGGTCGACGGCGTGACCGGTGCCGAGCTGTTTATCCTGTAACGCCCAGCGGATGTCGTCGCCCTTGATCATCTCCAACACCTGATCACCCCCGTGACCATAAACCACGGCCAGGTCACTGGGGTTTAGCTTTCGGGCAGTATTGAGGACATGACCGAGCAGCGGTGTTCCCGCAAGGGGATGCAAGACCTTGGGCATGGCGGACTTCATGCGTGAGCCCTGGCCAGCGGCGAGAATGATGACGCTAAGGTGTGGTGATTGAGTCATAGTAAATTCAGTTTCGAGTGGCTAGTAGCAAGTAACGTGGAAAACCCATGTAATGGAAGACGATGGCTGATGAATTCGGATCGAAGCAACACAACATAAACTGAATGCGAATGAAGGCAAACACTCTTACTTTCCATAAAGAAATATGCTCCCTTTCTGTATCATTCTAGCAAATCCTAATATCACTTTCTCGCGACTAGCGACGAGTCACTAAACTTAATGCATTACCGGATTCTGGCTCTCCAATACCTCGCCCTTGCCTACCTCTTCCATGCTGGCAGGACGCATATCGGTCACCTTGACGTGGAAGGTCAGGTCTTTACCGGCAAAGGGGTGATTACCATCGAGAGTAATCATACCGTCGTCGATTTTTGTGACCGTCATGGTCACGCTCTCGCCCTCGCTATTCTCAAACATGGCCTCGGCACCAATATGGCGGTACTCCGGTGGCACATTGTCGATTTGGTCCTGAAATGTCAGTTCTTCATCTCGCGGGCCAAAACTCTCGGCCGAGCTCAGTGATACCCGCACCTCTTCGCCAATGCGCTTACCGGTGAGCGCCTGCTCAACCTTGGGGAACATCTTGCCATCGACACCATGCAGATAACTCATGGGCAGATCGGACTGTTCGAGGATTTCACCCTCCGCACTCAGAATTGAGTACGTGAAGGAAACGACCATCTGTGGTGTGACTTTCAGTTCTGACATGATTTCACCTTAAATACGGGCAAAAAAAGGGCAGCCTGCGCTGCCCTTTGATTATCCGCCAACACTTGAAGATAGACAGTGATTAGCGGTTCGTCTTTTTGCGCAGGCGCTGGATGGCCTGTAATTGTGCCACCGCCTCGGCCAGCTGGGATTGCGCCTCGGCCAGATCGATTTCACCACTCCGGTCCGTCAGCGCCTGTTCGGCACGCAACTTGGCCTCCTGGGCCGCGGCCTCGTCGAGGTCGTGCGCGCGGACGGCGGTATCGGAGAGGATCGTGATGACGTGCGGCTGCACTTCCATAATGCCGCCCGAGACGTAGATCGCCTCTTCCTCACCACCCTGCTTGGTGATACGCACCTCGCCGGGCTTGAGGGGTGTCAGCATCTGGGTGTGGCGTGGGTGGATACCCACCTCGCCCATCAGTGCCGGTGCCACCACAACCTCGGCGGTACCTGAGAAGATGGATTTCTCCGCACTCACGATGTCTACATGCATGGTCATAGCCATATTGCGCTCCAAATCCAATTACAGGGTCTTGGCCTTTTCCACCGCTTCTTCGATGGTGCCAACCATATAGAACGCCTGTTCCGGCAGGTGGTCGTAGGTCCCCTCAACGATGTCCTTGAACGCACGGATGGTCTCTTTGAGAGAGACATACTTACCGGGGGACCCGGTAAAGACTTCCGCGACGAAGAAGGGCTGCGACAGGAAGCGCTGCATCTTACGTGCACGCGATACGACGCGCTTGTCTTCTTCCGACAGTTCGTCCATACCCAGGATCGCGATGATGTCCTTCAGTTCTTTGTAACGCTGCAGGATACCCTGCACGGCACGCGCGGTGCTGTAGTGCTCTTCACCGATAACGTGTGGGTCGAGCTGACGTGAGGTAGAGTCGAGCGGGTCAACAGCCGGGTAGATACCCAGCTCGGCCACCTGACGCGACAGAACCAGCGTCGCATCCAGATGCGAGAAGGTGGTGGCCGGTGATGGGTCGGTCAAGTCGTCGGCAGGCACGTAAACGGCCTGGAACGAGGTGATGGAACCGGTCTTGGTGGAGGTAATACGCTCCTGCAGCACACCCATTTCTTCCGCCAGGGTCGGCTGATAGCCTACGGCTGATGGCATACGACCCAGCAGCGCGGATACCTCGGTACCGGCCAGGGTGTAGCGATAGATGTTGTCGACGAAGAGCAGTACGTCACGGCCTTCGTCACGGAAGTTTTCCGCGATGGTCAGGCCGGTCAGGGCCACGCGCAGACGGTTGCCCGGAGGCTCATTCATCTGACCGTACACCAGCGCGACCTTGTCGATAACGCCGCCTTCCTTCATTTCGTGGTAGAAGTCGTTACCCTCACGAGTACGCTCACCGACACCGGCAAATACCGAGAAGCCGCTGTGCTCTACCGCGATGTTACGAATCAGTTCCATCAGGGTTACGGTCTTGCCTACACCGGCACCACCGAACAGACCAATCTTACCGCCCTTGGCGATCGGCATGATGAGGTCGATAACCTTGATTCCGGTTTCCAGAATCTCAACGCTGGCGGCCTGGTCTGCGTACGCAGGGGCCTTGCGGTGAATCGGCGACAGCTTCTCGGAGTTCACCGGGCCACATTCGTCGATGGGCTTACCCAGTACGTCCATGATGCGGCCGAGGGTCTTCTGACCGACGGGCACCGAGATCGGCGCACCGGTGTTGTTGACCTTCAACTCACGCTTCATGCCGTCGGTAGAACCCATGGCGATGGTACGCACGACACCGTCACCCAGCTGTTGCTGGACTTCCAGGGTCAGGCCAGCGCCTTCGACCAGAAGGGCGTCATAAATTTTAGGCATCTTGTCGCGCGGGAATTCAACGTCAATTACCGCACCGATGATTTGTACAATTTTTCCAGAACTCATTGCTTGGTTCCTCTCAATTCAATTTCTTAAATCCGTTATACAGCCGCAGCGCCGCTGACGATTTCCGATATCTCCTGGGTGATGGCCGCCTGACGGGCCTTGTTATAGGCCAGTTGCAGTTCACCAATGATGTTACCGGCATTGTCGGAGGCCGACTTCATAGCCACCATACGCGCGGACTGTTCGCAGGCCGCATTGTCCACCACACCCTGATAGACCAAAGATTCCATGTAGCGCACCAACAGACCATCCAGCACCGTCTTGGCGTCGGGCTCATAGATGTAGTCCCAGTGGTACTTCAGATCTTTGTCATCTTCATCTGCCGCCACTGGCAACAACTGGTGTACGCGCGGGGCCTGGGTCATGGTGTTGACGAACTCATTGTGGACCAGAAACAGGCGATCAATCTCACCATTGTCATAGGCGTCGAGCATTACCTTCACACTACCGATGATATCGGTAACGCTCGGTGCATCGCCCAGGTGCATGGTGCTTGCACGCATGTTGCCTTTTAAACGCTTGAAAAAGACAGCGGCTTTTTGTCCGATGGTGCAGAAGTCTATCTGCACGCCCTTACCCTGCCATTCCTTCATGCTCTGTAAAGCCAGTTTGAACATGTTGTTGTTCAAACCACCACAGAGACCGCGGTCGGAGGAGATCACGATGTAACCCACTCGCTTCACCTCTGCACGGTCTTGCAGATAGGGATGCTTATATTCAGGGTGAGCAAAGGCCAGGTGGCGAATCACATTGCGAATCTTCTCCGCATAGGGGCGTGATGCCGACATACGCTCCTGGGCCTTGCGCATCTTACTGGCAGCCACCATTTCCATGGCGCGCGTGATCTTCTGAGTGTTTTTAATACTCTTGATCTTGGTACGAATTTCTTTGCTACCTGCCATGGATGAATGCCTCGTCGTTTACCAGGTGCTGGTAGATTTGAACTTCTGGATCGCGGCCTTCATCTTGCCTTCGATCTCGTCGCTGTAATCGCCCGTGGCATTGATGCTGTCGATGAGGTCCTTGGCATTGCTCTTGAGGTAGGACTGCATCGCGGCTTCGAAATCCACGACCTTGGTGGTATCGACATCATCCAGGTAACCGGCGTTAGCGGCGAGCAGCGAGAAGGCCTGCTCGGCCACACCCATCGGTGAGTACTGTTTCTGCTTCATCAGCTCGGTAACGCGACGACCACGCTCGATCTGCTTGCGGGTCGCTTCGTCGAGGTCGGAGGCGAACTGGGCGAAGGCCGCGAGCTCGCGGAACTGCGCCAGCGCCAGACGAATACCACCGCCGAGCTTCTTGATGATCTTGGTTTGAGCCGCACCACCGACACGCGAGACCGACAGACCCGCGTTGATGGCGGGGCGGATACCGGCGTTGAACAGGTCGGACTCCAGGAAGATCTGACCATCGGTGATGGAGATTACGTTGGTCGGGACGAAGGCGGATACGTCACCGGCCTGGGTCTCGATGATGGGCAGCGCAGTGAGTGAACCACTCTTGCCCTTCACCTTGCCGTTGGTCAGCTTCTCGACCTGGGCTTCACTGATGCGAGCGGCACGCTCCAGCAAACGGGAGTGCAAATAGAACACGTCACCCGGATACGCCTCGCGACCCGGCGGACGACGCAGCAACAGGGAGACCTGACGATAGGCCCATGCCTGCTTGGTCAAGTCGTCATAAATAATCAGCGCGTCCTGGCCGTTGTCACGGAAGTATTCACCCATGGAACAACCGGCGTAAGGCGCAATGAACTGCATCGCAGCGGACTCGGAGGCGGTCGCAGCAACCACAATGGTGTGGTCCATGGCACCGTATTCTTCCAGCTTGCGTACGACGTTGGCCACGGAAGAGGCCTTCTGACCAATCGCGACGTAGACACACTTAACGCCGGTACCCTTCTGGTTGATGATGGCGTCGATGGCGACGGCGGTCTTACCGGTCTGACGGTCACCGATGATCAACTCACGCTGACCACGGCCGACTGGCACCATGGCGTCGATGGCCTTGAGGCCGAGCTGTACCGGTTGTGATACGGACTTACGTGTAATAACGCCCGGCGCAACCTTTTCAATCGGTGCGGTTTCGTTAGATTTGATTGGACCCTTGCCATCAATGGCGTTACCGAGGGAGTCCACCACGCGACCGAGCAGGGCCTCGCCTACCGGCACCTCAAGGATGCGGCCGGTACACTTGACCTTGTCGCCTTCCGTGATGTGGCCGTAGTCACCCAGGATTACCGCGCCGACGGAGTCACGCTCCAGGTTCAACGCCATACCAAAGGTGCTGTTGGGGAACTCGATCATTTCACCATACATAACGTCGGCGAGACCGTGGATACGTACCACGCCGTCGGCGAGACTGACAACGGTACCCTCGTTACGGGCCTCCGTCGCGGCCTTGAAGCCTTCGACGCGTTTCTTAATCAGTTCACTGATTTCAGATGGATTCAGCTGCTGCATTGTTTGTTCCTCTTGTCACGTCTCAGTGTGTGAGCGCGTGAGCCAGTTTTTCCAGTTGTCCGGTAAGTGAGCCGTCGATCACCATGTCGCCTGCGCGGATGATGGCGCCCCCGATTAGGGCTTCATCAATACGTGCGACCAGATTGACCTCGCGGCCCAGACGCTTTTTCAGGGCGGTGGCCAGTTGTTGTATCAGCGAATCGCTGACGGGAAAGGCAGAGATGATTTCCGCCTCGACCGTACGTTCGGCCTCGGCGCGCTGCACTTCATACAACTCCGCGATCTCCGGTAACAAGCTCTGGCGCTTGTTCTCGGCCAGTACACGGATGAAGTTCTGCCCCATCTCGTTGATCTGATCACCACAGACCTTGATGAACAATTCGGTCATCTTGTCCTGGGTAATCGCGGGATTGCTGATCAGGGCATCCATTTCCGCGTCAGTCACAACCGCCGCAGTAAACTGCAACATCTGTGACCAAGCCTTGAGGTCGCCTGCCTCCTGCGCCAACGCAAATGCGGCGGCGGCGTAGGGACGTGCGATGGTGCTTTTCTCTGCCATGGTGCGATTCCTTTACAGCTGTGACACCAGGTCTTTGAGCAGGGCTTCGTTCGCCGCTGCATTGACCTCGCGCTTGAGCACCTTGCTGGCACCGGCTACGACCAGGCCTGCGACCTGACCACGTAAGGCCTCGCGCGCACGGTTCACTTCCTGTTCGATCTCGGCATTGGCTGCCGTCACGATACGTTCAGCTTCCTTACGGGCGTTGTCTTTTGCCTCGTCAACAATTTCACTGGCACGCTTTTGCGCCTGACCGATGATCTCCTGTGCCTGCAGCTTGGCCTCATGCAGGGTCTTGGCAGCTCTTTTCTCTGCCAATTCCTGTTCATGGGCGCCACGCTCGGCAGCGGCTAGACCATCGGCGATCTTCTGCTTGCGATCATTCAGTGCGGTAACAATCGGCGGCCAGACAAACTTGGTACAGAACCATACGAAAAACGCGAACGAGATGGCCTGTCCGATCAAGGTGAGATTGATATTCATGCTTCGACCCTTGCGTCTGGTGAATGGTGCTTACTTAGCCGGCAAGCGCGAAGATGACGTAGAAGGCCACACCTACTGCAATCATCGGTACCGCGTCGGTCAGACCCATCATGATGAAGAACTGGGTACGGAGCAGCGGAATCAGCTCAGGCTGACGTGCAGCACCTTCGAGGAAACGGCCACCCAACACACCGATACCGATAGCGGCGCCTAGCGCGCCCAGGCCCATCATCAGTGCACCGGCAATAATCAGCATTGCTTGTACTTCACTCATGGTTCTCTCCTATTTCAAATTATGTAAAAAGTTAAAAAACGAAAAATACAAAAACCGAATTAGTGATGCTCCGGCACCGTATGCGCCATATCCATATACACAATAGTCAGGGTCATGAAGATAAACGCCTGCAAGGTAATGATCAGGATGTGGAAGATGGCCCAGCCCAACTGCATTGCACCACCAAAGGCACCCGTGACCCAGCTGGCGCCGTACATCAGCGCGATCAAGATGAAGATCATCTCACCGGCATACATGTTGCCGTAGAGTCGCAGTGACAGGGACAGCGGCTTGGCCAGCAGGGAGACAAACTCCAACACGAAGTTGATCGGGATAAATACGGCCTGCAGGATTGGATTTTTGGAGCTAAAGGGGTGCAGGGTCAGCTCGCCCATGAAACCACCTATACCCTTCATCTTCACGCTGTAAAACATCATCAGCAGAAAGACGGACAGCGACATGCCGAAGGTGGCATTGGGGTCTGTAGACGGTACGACCTTAAGGAAGACGTGATGGGGTTCGGCACCGAAGAAGGTGTGACCGATCCAGCCTGCCGCAGACGGAAGAAAGTCCACCGGTATCAGGTCCATAAAATTCATCAGGAAGACCCAGGCGAACAGGGTCAGGGCCATGGGGGCGACCATGTCGTTCTTGCCGGTGAAGGAACCGCGCACATTGGTATCGACGAACTCGACCATGGTCTCGACAAAGTTCTGCAGGCCGCCAGGGACACCCGAGGTTGCAGACTTGGCCACCTTGCGGAAGATCCAGAGAAAGAAAATACCGGTCAGCAGCGACCAGAACATGGTATCGACGTGTATGGCCATAAAACCCATGGTCTTGGCCTGCGCCGCATCGTGGGCGAAGCCCCAGTGACCATCTGGGAACTTGCCATAGGTCCAGTTGGTAAGGTGGTGCTTGATATACTCCGAGGATGTCATTGCTGTCGACATGATTTCCAACCCAAAATTTTCAAGAATTCGTTGGTTTGACCTGCGCGCCGATGGCAGCACCACGACCAAACATGAAACCGATGTAGGCGATGGCAAAACCCATCACCAGGGCGGAGGGCGTGAGCTGAAGCAGCTTGATGCCGGTCAGCAACATTCCCACCATGACTATCCACTTGAGCAAGATGCCCTGAAAAAAGCCCGCGACATTCAGTGTCGGTTGACCATCGCTGGTCTGCGTGGCGCGTTTGAGCATCCACGCATGCACTACTGTTCCCATCAGTGTGCACAGCCCCCCGAAGGCCAGCGCAATCGCAAACTCTACGCCGCGCATGGCATAGGCCACGCCTGCGGCGAGCAGTGTGAGGAGGAACTCCACGACCACGACCTGCTGGGTCGTGCTAATGAGGGCGTCTTTGGTATCTGGCATGTTGGAGACTTTCGTTCCGACAGGGGCGCCCCGGCACAATGCTCTCAGGGGCGCGCAGTATAATGTTTGGCTGATAGAGGGTCAATGAAAAGGCCTGGACGGCGGGGATTTTTTCGGCCCAAATACCCGTTGGCACCGGGACTTGGAATCACGATAAGGGGTCTTTTAACCGACTACTTTATGTGGTCAAGTATACCGTCAAGTTCTTCGAGATTATTGTAGTGGATAACCAGCTTGCCCTTACCTTTATTGCTATGCTGAAACTCGACCTTGGCCCCCAGCTTTTCTGAGATCTCGTCCTGTAGTCGCCGGGTGTCCTTATCCACCATCTCTGCCGCCGCGTGGTGGGTCTCGGGTTTTAGCAATCGCCGCACCAGCTCCTCACACTCCCGCACCGACAGGCCCTTGCCCGCGACCTGACGTGCCGCCTGTATCTGCTTGGCACCTTCGAGGGCCAACAGGGCGCGGGCGTGCCCCATCTCCAATTCACCCTTTTCGAGCATCGCCTTCACGTCTTGCTGGAGCGACAACAGGCGCAATAAATTGCTGACAGCCGCGCGGGAACGCCCGACAGCATCGGAGGCCTCCTGATGGGTGAGGCTGAATTCCTCCACCAGACGGTGCAGGGCCATGGCCTCTTCCATGGGGTTGAGTTCCTGGCGCTGGATGTTTTCGATCAGCCCGATGGCCATAGCGGCCTGGTCGTTGACATCACGAATGACCGCCGGGATGGTGTGGCGCTCGGCCAGCTGGCTGGCACGCCAGCGACGCTCACCGGCGATCAACTCGTAGCGACCGGGGGAATCCTTGAGTGGGCGTACCACGATGGGTTGCACCACGCCTTGTGCGCGGATGGAGTCGGCTAATTCCTGTAAGGCATTGGGTTCGAAGTCGTGTCGCGGTTGATAGCGACCACGCTGGATCAGATCAATCGGGATTTCTTGCAGGCGATCGGTGGCTGAACTGGTAGCACCTGTCTCGCGGTCCGGCAGGTCCTGGCTCAATGTGGAGGGGTTAATCCCCGAACCACCCAGTAATGCATCAAGGCCGCGGCCGAGTCCCCGTTTCTTTTGCACGTGCTTGATTCCTTACCCGATCAGTGGCCAGCGGCGAGGCCGAGACCTTCGTCCTTACGCAGGATCTCTCCCGCCAGTGCCAGGTAGGCCAGCGAGCCACGGGAGGTCTTGTCGTAACTGATAACCGGTTTGCCAAAACTCGGCGCCTCGGCCAAACGGATATTGCGCGGGATAATGGTGCGGTAGACCTTATTGGGAAAGTGCGACAACAACTGACCCGAAACATCGTTGGCGAGATTGTTGCGCGGGTCGAACATCGTACGCAGTAGACCCTCGACCTTAAGCTCCGGATTCACGCTCTTTTGTATCTGATCCACCGTCCCCAGCAGGGCCGATAGACCTTCGAGCGCATAGTACTCACACTGCATCGGGATCATCACCGACTCTGCCGCCACCAGGGCATTCAGGGTCAGCATGTTCAACGAGGGAGGGCAATCTACCAGGATGTAATCGTACTTGTCTTTGATCGGTGCGAGCGCCTGACGCAGGCGCTTCTCACGGTCGGGCTGATTCATCAGCGCGACCTCAGCAGCCGTCAGGTCGCTATTAGCGGGCAGGATGTCATAGCCACCCTCCTCCGGGGTCATCATAAGTTCGGCGGCAGTGACCTCACCCAACAGGAGTTCGCAGGTAGTGTTGGTGATGCTGTGCTTGTCGATACCACTGCCCATGGTGGCATTGCCCTGAGGGTCCATGTCTACCAACAGGACACGGCGCTTGGTGGCAGCCAGTGACGCGGCCAGATTGATGCAGGTTGTCGTCTTACCGACCCCGCCCTTCTGGTTGGCCATCGCAATGATTCTGCCCATGCTGACGCACTCCTGAATAATTATGATTGTTTCCGCACGAGGGCCACATGGCGCTCGGCGCTGATACCTGGGACCTGGATGCGTTCAACTCGCTCCAGGCTGAAGCCACGCGGCAAGACCGTCAGCTCCCCTTCTGGATAGGTACCCTTCATTGCCAGCACCATAGCATGCGGGCGACAGAGGTGAGCGGTGCTAGAGAGCAAATCGGCAATGCTGGCGTAGGCGCGAGCGATCACCGTGTCATAACCCCCACCCGGACTCGTAAAATCCTCGACTCGGGAATGTACCACAGTCACATTGGCGATCCCTAATTCGGCCACAACCTGTTGAACAAAACGGGTTTTTTTACCGTTGCTATCGAGCAGGGTAAAACTCAGCTCGGGCCGCCTCAGGGCCAGGGGGATACCCGGCAGGCCCGCCCCGGTGCCCACGTCGATGACGTGAGTGGCTTGTAGAAAGGGGCCCATGGCCAGGCTGTCTAACAGGTGCAGCGCAACCATTTGCATGGGGTCGGTGATGGCGGTGAGATTGTAGACCTTGTTCCATTTCCCGAGCAGGGTCAGGAAGGCGATAAGTTTGTCCTGGACCTCAGGACCGAGATCGAGACCAAGATCGACAAGCCCGCTTGATAGCTGTTGCAACTGCTTTTCTTGCACGGTCCCCTTCGACATTATGAGTAAGAGAGCTGGGCTTGCGATCAAGCCTGCTGGCGATCCACGCGGTACTGGCGCTTCTTCAGATGCACCAGCAAAAGGGAGATCGCCGCAGGCGTGACACCCGAGATACGCGCCGCCTGCCCAACCGTGGCCGGGCGGATGCGCGACAGCTTGTCACGGACTTCATTGGATAAACCACTAACCTGATCATACGCGAAATCATCCGGCAGACGGGTCTCTTCATGACGACGCTGACGGTCGATCTCCTCGCGCTGGCGATCAATATAGCCAGAGTACTTGGCCTGTATCTCCACCTGCTCGATCACGGCGGCATCGTCATGGGCCGGTCCTGCACCGGATAAGGACATCAACGCAGGGTAGGTGACATCGGGTCGCCGCAGGAGTTCAGACAGACGTGCCTCACGTGTGAGCGGTTTACCAAAAACTTTTTCAGCCGCCTCATGCGACATTTGCTTCGGGCGCAGGAAGGTACTGTGCAGACGCTGCTGTTCCTGGCCGATGGCCTCACGCTTGGCCTCAAATCTACGCCACTGTGCATCACCAACCAGACCGAGCTTACGCCCCATCTCGGTCAGGCGCAGATCCGCATTGTCTTCGCGCAGCATCAAGCGATATTCTGCGCGCGAGGTGAACATGCGATAGGGTTCTTGCGTACCACGCGTGATGAGATCATCGATCAATACTCCGACATAGGCCTCATCGCGCCGTGGTGTCCATGGCTCCCGTCCCTGACTCTGTAGCGCCGCATTCATTCCCGCGATTAAACCTTGAGCAGCCGCCTCTTCGTAACCGGTGGTGCCATTGATCTGGCCAGCGAAGAACAAACCCTGGATGAACTTGGTCTCAAGTGATGGCCGCAGGTCACGCGGGTCAAAGAAATCATATTCAATGGCATAACCTGGCCGGGTGATGTGGGCGTTTTCAAAGCCACGGATCGAGCGCACCAGCGCCAGCTGCACATCAAACGGCAGACTGGTAGAGATACCATTGGGATATATTTCGTTAGTGGTCAGACCCTCGGGTTCGACGAAGATCTGGTGTGAGCTCCTGTCGGCAAAGCGCATCACCTTGTCTTCAATCGAGGGGCAGTAGCGCGGCCCCGCACCCTCAATGACACCGGTGTACATGGGCGAGCGATCCAGACCACTTCGAATTACCGCGTGAGTCTGCTCATTGGTATGGGTGATGTAACACGGTATCTGCTGGGGGTGATCGGCACGCGTCCCCGTAAAGGAAAATACCGGCGCGGGATTATCACTGTGTTGTGGTTCCATCACGGAGAAATCGAGGGTCTTGCCATCGATACGCGGCGGTGTACCCGTCTTGAGACGATCCACGTGAAAGGGCAGCTCCCGCAGGCGGCGTGAGAGCGCATTGCTCGGTGGGTCACCGGCACGACCACCCTCATAATTCGAGAGTCCAATGTGAATTCGCCCGCCGAGGAAAGTCCCTGCTGTCAGTACGACGGTAGCGGCCTCGAAGCGCAGGCCCATTTGGGTAACCACGCCGGTCACGCGTTCGCCCTCAACGAGGAGGTCGTCAACGGCCTGTTGGAACAGGGTGAGATTCGGCGTGTTCTCCAATACACCACGGACGACCTGCTTATAGAGCATGCGATCCGCCTGCGCGCGGGTGGCGCGCACCGCAGGTCCCTTGCTGGCATTCAAAATGCGAAACTGGATACCGGCACGATCCGTGGCGCGCCCCATCAGACCACCCAGGGCATCCAGCTCTTTCACCAAGTGCCCCTTTCCAATCCCCCCGATTGCCGGATTGCAACTCATCTGCCCGAGGGTTTCAATATTGTGGGTCAGCAATAGGGTCCGACGACCCATGCGCGCCGCCGCCAAAGCGGCCTCGGTACCGGCATGACCGCCACCGATGACGATTACGTCAAAGCACTGCTGAAAACGCATGGGGATTGACCCGTAAGATACTGGTGAAAAAGGCTATTTTACGCGCCTGGGCAAAACTTCACCATGCCTTGATGAGGATCGGATTAGTTGAAGTGGGTTATGGGGTAGTATTTAGGGTCTCGCGTTCAGCCTCCAGGGCCTCGCGCAAAAAATGGGTCAGGGCCAGCTTGGCCGCCTCTTCATTATCAAAGGGGCCGTGGTCATCGCCGCGGCGGGTTGAAAAAAACCACTCGTTGTTCACACGGTAGACGCGCTCCGTCCGTGCCGGGACATTACTACCTACCTCACCAAATCGCCTCGTGTGCATACCCATACCGCCGTTGTTTTATCTTTGTACAATAAGGGTAACAAGCATTATTTCAACTTCACTGAATACATTTAATGAGATTGAATAGATTTGCAGCGGCGTTGGCCTAGGACTAAATAACACGCCACCCAACAATATGAAACGGCACATCCGTGTGCCCAACCGCCAATAAACCTATTGAAACACCGCTCCGGTAAAGGCCAACGAGGCCTCAAAGGTCTGCTCCTCGTCGATAAAATCTGCCAGGGCACGGCGCGCCCCTTCCTTACTGAGGTAGGGACCCTGATCCACCCCCCGACGGATCGAGAAATACCATTCGTCCCCAGACTGGAAGAAGCGCTCCGAACGTGCGGGTATGCGTCCACTCTCTCCTTGCCGATACTGCTGGTGTGAACGCTCCATGTCGCCCTGCTCCCTGTTACCCACTACTCACTTAACGTAACGAAATGGTAATGACTTTGACGAAATTGTGTCTGTAGGGGATGTGATGAATCAGTTGTCAGGATTTACCTACAGTATGCGAAGGGGTATTAGAGCCGGTACAATCTCGCTATGCTACACGTCGCCCTCTATCAACCCGAGATCCCTCCCAATACCGGTAACATCATTCGCCTATGTGCCAACACTGGCGCGCAGCTTCATTTGATTCATCCATTAGGGTTTGAGCTGGACGATGCACGCCTGAGGCGTGCAGGACTCGACTATCACGAGTACGCCAAGGTACAACAACACGCGTCCATGGAGACATTCCTGCACAGTGTTGCACCAACGCGCGTGTTCGCACTATCAACCCACGGGCGTCGTACATTCTTCGATGTAAGTTTCGCTGATGGCGATGCCTTTCTGTTTGGGCCGGAGACGCGTGGGCTGCCTGCGGCCATACGCGAGGCGATGGGGAGTGAGTCGGTCTTGCGTCTGCCATTACTGCCTGATAACCGGAGTCTAAACCTTTCAAATACCGTTGCTATCGTGGTGTATGAGGCGTGGCGTCAGCTGGGATTTCCGGGGGCAACGCTAACGGATTGCTGAAAAGCTACACGGCAATTTCTCCCGCATTGGACTCCTGCGCCTGCCATGGCGGCAGTGTAAACAAACTCGAAATCCTCATTTACCCCAGGCAGAGATAACAATCTAATCAGTGCTCGGGTTTCAGTTCACGCGTGAGCAGATCATGCACGGCCTCGCGCGGCGACTTGCCTTCATACAGGACGCTATAAACCTGCTCCGTGATCGGCATCTCGACACTGAGTTCACGCGCAAGCTCATGGACCTCCTTGGCCGTGCCGACACCCTCAACCACCTGACCAATCGCCTCCACCGCCTCATGCAGGCCACGCCCCTCACCCAGGGCCAGGCCCAGTCGACGATTGCGCGATTGATTATCGGTGCAGGTCAAGACTAGATCCCCCAGACCCGCCAAACCCATGAAAGTTTCTCGTTGCCCACCGAGCGTCACACCCAGACGCATCACCTCGACCAGACCACGCGTGATCAATGCGGCACGACTGTTGGCACCAAATCCCAGGCCGTCGGCAATCCCTGCCGCAATAGCGAGGACATTTTTCACTGCACCACCGATCTGCACCCCCACCATGTCATCACTGGTATAGGCGCGAAAGGTCTCATTATGTAATTTGGCCGCGAGTTGAGTGGCGAACACCGGTTGTGTCGCGGCAATCGTCACAGCAGTGGGCAAGCCGCGCGCTACCTCCCCAGCAAACGTTGGGCCGGAGATCACCGCCAACGGCATGGTACCTGGTAGTTCTTCTCGGGCCATCTGGTCGAGCAACTTGTGCGTCTCCGGCTCAAAACCCTTGCTAGCCCAGGCGACACGATGCCTTTCATTCAAGAAGGGTTTGATCGTACACAGTGTCTCGCGAAAGACATGACTCGGTACCGCGATCAGGACGTCCTGAGTATCCTGCAACGCCTTGTGCAGCTCCGCCTCAATCGTCAATCGAGCAGGGAAGTGCACATCGGCCAGGTACTCACGATTCTCTCTTTGCGACTGCATCTGAGCGACGTGTTCGGGTCGATGTGACCACAAGACGGTAGGGTGACCGTTGTGCGCCAACAGAATCGCCAGTGCCGACCCCCAGGAACCCGCGCCGAGTACGGCTGTGGCGTCATGGTGATGGACGGGCATATATTGTTCTCGTGGCGACTAGTGTTTGGCGCTGGATTCAGCAGCGGTATTTTCTTGCGTCTGCTGCTGTACATGCTGTGCATACAAGGCATCGAAATTAACCGGGGCAAGATGCAGAGGAGGGAAACCACCACGCGTACTCATGTCGGCGATGGCCTCTCGGCCATAAGGAAAGAGAATATTGGGACAGAAGCTACCCAGCATGGGACCCAGCTCTTCCTGTTGGAAGCCAGACATTACAAAGATCCCGCACTGCTGAATCTCTGCCAGATAGGCCGTCTGGCCAGCGTTGGTCACCGTTACGGTCAAGCCCAGGATCACCTCAAAGTGATTCTCGCCAATACCACGGGCATTGGAATTGAGTTGCAGATTGACCTCCGGCTCCCACTTCTGGGTAAAGACTTGGGGTGCTGCTGGTGACTCGAAGGAGATGTCTTTAACGAAGATTTTTTCGATCGCAAACTGCTGTTGCGTCGGCTCAGCCGATATGCCCTGCTCTGTCATGTACGATTCCAGTATGTCTTAGCGAATGAGGGGGCTATGGTAGCAAAACCCCGTCAGGGCGGCGATGAAGCTTTGATGAAATCAGAGTGACTTACGCGCCCATGCCAGGAGATTCTGCAGGTCCATAGCACCGGCCATGCGCGCAATCTCACGCCCCTGCCGAAACACCACGAGTGAAGGGATACTGCGAATACCAAATTGTACGGCCAGATTCTGTTCTGCCTCGGTATTGACCTTGGCCAGACGCATGCGTGGTTCAAGTTGCTGTGCCGCCTGCGCAAAGACTGGCGCCATCATCTTGCAGGGCCCGCACCATGGGGCCCAAAAATCCACCAGGACCGGGATATCGCTACGGGTGATATGGCGATCAAAATTCGCCTGGGTCAATTCCAGCGGCTTGGCTACAAAGAGCGGTTTTGAACACTTACCGCACTTACCACCGGCGGCAAGCTTGTCTTCCGGCACACGATTGATACCACCGCAGTGCGGGCAGACGACGTGCTTGCCCTCGCTCACGGCACAGAGACCAAACCAAGTTGCGGATTCAACTGACCCTTGCCCTCCAGCGCATAGAGGTCGTCGCAGCCGCCAACATGAAAATCTTCGATGAAGATCTGAGGTACGGTATAACCACCACGACTACGCGTGAGCATCTCCTCGCGCTTTTCCGGGTGTAGATCAATGCGGATCTCTTCGTACTTCACGCCCTTGCTATCCAGCAAACGCTTGGCGCGGCTACAGTAGCCACAAAAACCGGTCGTGTAGATTACTACCTGCTTACTCATTGCAAACCCCTGTGCGTCTGGGATCAGTCTTTACTAACAGGCAGATTGTCACTCTGCCAGGCCATGATACCGCCGCGCAGGTTGTAGACCTTGTCGAAACCTTGTTTCTTCAAGGTGGAACAGGCCTGCCCGGAGCGGTTGCCTGAACGGCACCCCACTACAATGGGGCGCGCCTTGTACTTTTCAAGTTCTTTCATACGTGCGGCCAGTGAGCCCAGCGGAATATGCAGGGAATTCACAACGTGCCCACTCTTGTATTCATTATCTTCGCGGACATCCAGCACCAATGCATCCTCACGGTTGATAAGCTGTACGGCCTCAATCGGCGTCCTGCTCTCAAAACCGCGGAGCCGATCGCCCAGAAAACTCATCACCAACATCACCAATAGTGCTGCCAGCGCCAGGAATAGATAGAGATGATTGCTTGCAAACTCGATGTACTGTGCCATGGTCTTAGATACCGCTACTGAAGTAATGAAATGACGTCCTTACACAACAGGACTCCTCCGCATATAGAGCGCGGGGAAACAAATGCGTGGACGGAGAATTAATCTACCGAGCAGAACACTTCGCGCATCATGCCGATCAAGGCCAGGGTACGCGAGTCACCAACCTTGTAGTAGACCCGATTGGCATCCTTGCGCGCAGATAAAATACCCTTGTCGCGCAAAATTGCGAGATGCTGCGAGATATTGCTTTGGGAGGTCCCAACCTTTTCGACAATATCCTGCACACTGACCTCATTAGGGCCAAGGGTACAGAGTATCTTCAGGCGTAATGGATGCGACATGGCCTTCAAGGAACGTGAGGCGCGATCGATATCCTCATCACGGGTTATTAGCTCATCAGTAGTAGTTGCATTCATACAGAAATCTTCCGGATTGTGCTGCTGTGGTAAGCCCATAGATACCCTACTTTTGCTCGGACAAATGAAGCAGTCCCGCTCCATGACATTTAGTTTATAATTAAAACATTATACAATAATCTACCATTTGAGAAGGGTTAAATAACCCGTCCTCTCAGATTTTTGGCATAGGGTCGACTTTAGCGGGCCACAATCGTGCCGAGTCAATTGGTGAGCACAAATGGAATGAGTTAGACTATGTCTAAACGCATGGTCTCCACCACATAGAGGTAAATCACAAGATCTATGTCAGCCAATATTCGACCGATGGTCCTCATCGTTCTCGATGGATGGGGTTACTCCGAACACCTTAAGGGCAATGCCATCGCCGCGGCGAACAAACCGGTGTGGGATCGCCTGTGGAATACCTACCCCCATACCCTCATCCGCGGCTCTGGCGCAGAGGTGGGGCTCCCCGCCGATCAAATGGGTAATTCCGAGGTCGGTCACCTGAATCTCGGCGCAGGACGGGTGGTCTACCAGGAATACACGCGTGTCAGCCGCTCCATCAAAACGGGGTCTTTTTTTACTAATCAAACCATGGTCGATGCCGTAAATCTGGCCAAGGATACCGGCAAGGCGGTGCACATCCTCGGCCTGCTCTCTCCGGGTGGCGTCCACAGCCACGAGGAGCACATCCACGCCATGGCCGAAATGGCCGTGAAGGGTGGCGCTAAAAAAGTTTATCTCCACGCCTTCCTCGACGGTCGTGATACGGCACCCAAGAGTGCCGCGTCTTCCATTCGTTTAATGGAGGAAAAATTTAAAGAGATCGGGGGCGGCCGCTTCGCCTCCCTCATTGGGCGCTACTACGCGATGGATCGCGATCACCGTTGGCCGCGTATCCAGCAGGCTTACGACCTGATTACCGCTGGCAAGGCCAACTTCACCGCCGAGACCGCCATGCAAGGGCTCGAAATGGCCTACGCCCGCGATGAGTCGGATGAGTTCATCCAGGCCACCACCATCGTGCCCAAAGGCAGCAAGGCCGTACATATCAAGGACGGCGATGTCGTTATCTTTATGAACTACCGCTCGGATCGTGCCCGCCAGATCACGCGCCCCTTCATCGAGGCCGACTTCGATGCATTCGAGCG
>JAHEDA010000213.1 GCA_024641445.1 Gammaproteobacteria bacterium | reverse complement strand
ACACTATCACTATCCGGTGCACAAAATTTGCACTGCGTACACACCCTCCGCCGAGGAGAGGGTCGATACACACCTGCTGGTGTATCGCGACCAGCAGGACGAGATCCACTTTATGGAGCTCAACCCCGTCACTGCGCTCCTGATTCAGCTGATCAAACAGGGACTACATGCCAGTGGCCGGGAGTGTCTTGAAGATATCGCGCGCCAACTGAACCACCCAAATCCACAAACCGTCGTCAATGCTGGACTTGCCATACTCAACGACCTGCACCAACGCCGGGTCGTCCTCGGCGTCTCTAATGAATAATCCGTAACAACAAACCTGGAGTACTACCATGAACCTACTGCGCCGCATGCAGGCGATGCTGGACCAGTCACGCATCGCAGATTTCCTCGCCCCCCTTTTTCTGCGTCTGTATCTCGCGCCCATCTTCTGGATGGCGGGGGTAAGCAAACTGGCGCATTTTTCTGATACGGTGGAGTGGTTTGGAAACAGCGAGTGGGGTCTCGGTCTACCGCTGCCCTGGTTGATGGCCTTCCTGGCCACTACGGCAGAGGTAGTTGGTGCCGTTCTCTTGCTGATAGGGCTGGGGGTGCGCTGGATTGCCCCACCGTTGATTATCACCATGCTTGTTGCCGCCCTCACCACTCACCTCCAGCATGGCTGGCAGGCCATTGCAGACCCCGGCTTTTGCCTGTTCGACTGTGCCGATGCGATTGAGGCCTCAAAGCGCCTGGACGCGGCCAGGGAAATTCTCCAGGCGCACGGCAATTATGACTGGCTGACGGAACAGGGCGCCTTTGCCATTCTGAACAACGGCGTCGAGTTTGCTGTTACCTATTTCATCATGCTAATGGCGCTCTTTTTCATTGGTGCCGGTCGATTTGTGAGTATTGACTACTGGCTCGCCAGGCGTATTACAAAGACCGCCTGACGAACAAAAAGACAGCAAACCACCGCATAGACCTCCCCCTCCCCACCAGCGAGGGGGGGCAAGGGGGCCGTCACCGGTTACCTCCATGCGCAACCCATGCGGCCATCCGCCCAAGTGCCTCGCTAAGCCCTTGATCACATTACCTTAAAAATTCATGTTGAAATCTGGCGAATCAGGTATATATTTCGATCGCAAGCGCCCGGGCATGGCGTAAAACCGCCAGACCTTGATATTCACATTGCTTATGGGAACCCACAACCGATGTACCCAGACTCGTATGACTACAGCCCGTTTTACCCCAGAAAGGAAGATTTTTCGATCATCAGAAAAGATGAAAGAAGCGGTTTAGGCGTCATCTCCCACCGCGCCTTTGACAAAGGCGAACTGATTGCAGTCATTACCGGCGAAATCATCCACGACATTCGCCAGCACTCACTCCAAATCGAACCCGGTGTACATCTGTACGATACCCATTTCTCGGGGTATTTCCTCCACTCATGCGCCCCAAATGTTCACCTCGACATGAAGAACATGCGTGTGTTCGCCACCCGTAAGATCAAGCCCAATGACTACCTCCTCATGGACTACGCCCAGACCGAGGACGTCCTCTACCGCCAGTTCCCCTGCTCCTGTGGTGCCAAGAACTGCCGTGGTTGGATCACCGGTAAGAAGCAGCCCATCGACGAAAGCGACGCCCTCTACCAGGAATTTGTACAGACCAAGGTCGCTGCCGTATGAGCGACTCCCGTGCCCCCACGTGGTGGCAGCGGGAGGACCTCAACTACCAGAACGGAAACCTGCACTTCGCCGGCCATGAGGTAAATGGCCTAGCGAAGCGGCATGGTACGCCGACGTTTTTCTACAGTGCAAAACGCCTGACAGACAACGTCCAGAGGTTACACACCGCGCTACAGAAGGCCGGGCTTAAGGACCGCTATCGTGTCCTGTTTGCCATGAAGGCCAATCGCTTCGCCCCCTTGCTCACGCATCTGAAGGGCACGGGGCTCGTCGGTATTGACGCCTGTTCACCGAACGAGGCGGAACACGCCCTTAGTTGCGGCTTTCGACCGCAAGATATCTCGTTTACCAACACCAGCCTGTCACGCAACGACTACGATCGTCTGAATCGCTTTGACGGGATATCCATGAACTGCGACTCCCTCACCTGTATCCGCAAATGGGGTGAGATGGGACGTGGTCGCAACATCGGTATTCGCATCAACCCGGCCATCGGACTCGGTCGCGCCGACAACGACAAGCTGCAATACAGCGGTGCCAACACCACCAAGTTCGGTATCTATCGTGAACAATTTGCCGAGGCCATTGCCCTCGCCAAACAGTACGACCTCACGATCGCCAAGATCCACTTTCATACCGGCTGTGGCTACCTCACCCCACAACTGGACTACTGGGAAGGGATCATCAAGGAGTGTCTGTGGTTCGTGGATCAGGTCAAAGACACTGTCAAGGTCGTCAATGTCGGCGGCGGGCTCGGTGTCCCCCACGTCGCCTTCGACCAGCCGCTCGACCTCGACGCCTGGGCCCAGGTGTTGGCGCGTCACTTTCTCACTCGCAATGTCACGATTGAGGTGGAGCCTGGTGACTATTTGGTAAAAGACTCCGGAATCCTGCTGCTCAGCGTGAATACGGTCGAACTGAAGCGCGATAAAACCTTTGTGGGCGTAAATGCGGGCTTTAACATTGCCCTCGAACCCGCGGTGTACAACCTGCCGTTCCAACCCCTCCCGGCGACTGAACGGACCGGCAGGAAGCAGCGCGTGACGATCGCCGGACACATCAACGAGGCCCTGGACATTTTCTATTCAGACATCGAACTATCCCCCTTGCAGGAAGCTGACACGCTGGTACTGATAAATGCCGGTGCCTATTCCACCTCCATGGCCTCGAACCACTGTATGCGGGGCGAGTTTAAGGAGTTCCTGCTCTATTAAGAAAAAGAATGTCGGCATAAACAAAGCCCGCGTATGCGGGCTTTGTTTTGTACGACCCTCTTTCGCTCAACTCAATTCCTCGCAGTTCCTCGTGCTCAAAGGCTGCACGCATAATGCTTATCGGCATCACGAACAAACCAGATTTTGATATCTATAAAATCGAACAAACGAATCTACATTTTGAATAAATAACGCGGAACTTTTTCCAAAACAACAAAATTACCATAACGATACTTATACCTACGACGCAAACAGGCATTTTCGCATCAGATCGTTGACATGGATCATAATGGTCTTCACCTGCTCGCAATAGAGTTGATTCGAAGTAATACAAACAACAACGTAAGTAGGAGACATCCCATGAAACATATTAAGTGGTACTTGGGCATTTTGGTGGGCACATTAGCCACGGGCCTGTTTGTCAATCAGGCCGAGGCGGTGCCCAGTTTTGCACGACAAACGGGTATGGCCTGCGCGGCCTGTCATACGGTGTTCCCCGAACTCAATTCATTCGGACGGACATTCAAGCTTAATGGTTATACCCTGACCGGCATCACGCAGGTCGAGGCAAAGACCAGCAAGGATGCCAGCGGCTTGCAGTTCAATCAGATCCCACCGCTATCGGCGATGCTACAGGTAGCCGGGACCTATACTCAGTCACAGACACCAACCCAGCAGTTTAGCCTGCCGGATCAGTTGAGCTTCTTCTTTGCCGGTGAGATATCCCCGAATCTGGGTTCTTTCATCCAGATTACGATGGATAATACGGGCGAAAAGTTTGCGATGGACAATACTGACATTCGTTACGCCAATCATGCGGGTAATACTACCTATGGCGTAACGGTCAATAACAGTCCAACGGTGCAGGACCTGTGGAACTCCACCCCGGCTTGGGGCTTTCCCTGGACCCATGGTAATGATGTGAACAACCCGGTTATAGCCGGTTCATTTGCCCAGAAGGTGATGGGGCTGGGCGGTTATGCCGACTGGGGTAACGGTATCTATACCGAACTGAGCCTGTATCGTGAGACCGTTGCCTTGGATGCACCGAGTGGTGTGCAGAATGGGACATCGACACAACAGGTGCGCCTTGCCAGCCCAGCACCTTACTGGCGTCTGGCCTGGAACAAGACCTTCAGCGGTGGCGACTACCTGATGCTGGGGACCTATGGTCTGCAGTCAGTCGTGGTTGACGGCACCAGCTATGCGGGCGCAACCGACAAGTACAACGATGCGGCCCTGGATATGCAGTATGAGCATCCACTGACCAACGGGAATATGTTGAGCGTGCATGCCAGCTATACCACTGAGCAACAGGCGCTTGACCTTTCCAACTCGCTGGATAGTGCGAAACCGCTGTCCGCAACGATGGGTAGTACACGGGTGGATGGCACCTATCACTGGGGTTACCACGTAGCGGCAACACTGGGCTATGCGGGCAATACCAGTGACACGAGTTCTTACCAAGACACAGCCTATACCGCCCAGGTGAGTTATCTGCCTTGGCAAAACACCAAGTTCACGGCGCAGTATGTGGCCTACACACAGAAGGGTGGCGATACCAGCAGCAGCGTATCCGATAACAACACCTTCCTGTTACAGGGTTGGCTGATGTGGTAAGACGGAGTGGCCGCAGCACACCCTGCGGTTGAAACGGCACGAAAAAAAGAGGCGGTGACATTTCTGTCACCGCCTCATTCATTTAGCTCAGACCCAACGCTTAGAAAATATCTCCCAGCTAGACCGATTCCGGTTTTTTCTTACCCGCCTTTCAGACTAGCGATGTTTTCTCGCCGCAATCCGCATGCGCAGGGCATTAAGCTTGATAAAGCCCTCGGCATCCTTCTGATCGTAGGCACCCTTATCGTCCTCAAAGGTGGCGATGTTGACATCGAAGAGCGAGTCGGTCTCGGACTTGCGCCCGGCGACGTAGACATTGCCC
>JAHEDA010000212.1:3110-4864 GCA_024641445.1 Gammaproteobacteria bacterium | reverse complement strand
CCCTGACTCAGTTTGTCAATTTGCGCGGCACTCGGGCTGAGGGCCTGCTTGTCATAGACGGCGACGATAAGGCATTCGCCGACTTGTTGATCGGCAGAGGTGTGGCTGAGTTTGATATCCATAATTCTCCAAACGATTTGGCTGGGTGCGCACGACTGCGCTTGGTCGCATGGTGCGAATGGGGTAATGTTATTACAATAAGGATCACCTGAGTAGCGCCGCCGCTCATAACCGGTATCAAGCCTTGATTATTGACCGCTACCTCTCTAAGGAAGTCACCACAACCCTGGTGGGCGTAGTGGTGGTCATGTTCATGATTTTCATGACCGCGCAGCTGGTGGGTCTGTTGAGTCAGGTGAATTCCGGCGGCCTGCAACTGAAGTCGGTGATGCTCATGCTGGGCCTCAAGGTCGTCGGCAACTTCGTCTTTCTGATGCCGCTCTCGGTCTATCTCGCCGTCCTGATTACCTTTGGCCGATTGTATCGTGATAATGAGATGGTGGTCTTGGCGGCCTGCGGTATCAGTCAGTTACGCCTTTTACGCACGGTTTTTCTCCTGGGCCTTTTTTATGCAACGCTGGTGGGCGCCGTGGCACTGGTAGTAGCCCCCTGGGCAGAGGTGCAGGCACAACGAATGTTGACCGCCGGTGAACACACGGTCGGTATCGAGTCGTTTGCCGCCGGGCGTTTTCGCGAGACCCTGAACGGAGACGGGGTACTCTATGTCGAAGAGGTCAATGCCGAGACCAATCAGCTCACCAATCTCTTCATCCAGCAGTCCAGCCCGGAGGGTAAGTCGATCATTACTGCGCGCACGGGCTACTATCAGGAAAATCCCGTAACCGGTGCACGTTATCTTATCCTGGAAGACGGCTATCGCAATGAGGGTGAACCGGGCGGCGAGGGCTATGCCATCATTCGTTTTTCCAAGCATGCAGTATTGTTGAATTCTCCTCAGGTCATAGCTGGGCCAACCCGGCCTATGCAAGTATCCACCTCAGAATTACTGCAATCGCACAACCTTAACTATCAGGCTGAATTACAGTGGCGGGTATCCTCTTTTCTCTTGTGTTTGATCCTGACCATCATGGCCCTGCCGCTGAGTCAAACCTCGTCTCGGCAGGGACGCTACGGTCGGCTGGGTATTGCGATGGTAATCTATATTATCTACGGCAATCTTTTGAGTATCGCGCGTGTGTGGGTAGAGCGTGGAGAGATTAATCCTCACCTTGGCATCTGGGTTGTACATCTGGTATTCCTGGTAGTAACCATGATTATCTACATACAACCCAAGATCTATAGTCGTTTATTAGGTCGATAGGGTCATACATGCAGATATTGGATCGCTACATTGGTCGTTCTGTGGTGCTTGGCATCACAACCGTGACCTTGGTGCTGTTGGTGATCTATACGCTGATTGTCTTTGCGGGTGAGTCGAGTTCCATCGGCCAGGCCAATTACAACACCACGCAGGCGATTGTCTATTCGCTGTTGCAAATGCCGCAGATTGCCTATTTCACCTTCCCTATGTCGGCCCTGCTCGGGACCCTGCTCGGTTTGGGTATGTTGTCCAGTACCAGTGAGCTGGTTATCGTTAGGGCCTCCGGGGTATCTACCCTACGCGTGGCCGGTGCGGTGATGCGGGTGGCGGCCGTAATGATCCTGGTGATCATGTTTGTCGGTGAGGTGATTTCTCCAACACTGGGCGAGTACGCAAGTTTGAAGCGGGCGCGTGAATTGTCCAAGCAGGTTAC
>JAHEDA010000212.1:0-3098 GCA_024641445.1 Gammaproteobacteria bacterium | reverse complement strand
TGGTAATACCTACATCAACGTTCGTCGTGCCAATACCGACGGGACGATCAGCGGCATCACTCTGTACGAGTTTGATGAGGCACGCAAACTACGCGGTTTGATCAAGGCCCCCTCGGCGTACCATGACGGCCAGAAATGGTTGCTGCAACACGCGATAAGGCAATCTATCAGTGAAAAGGGGATCACGACCGAAAACTTGGGGACCCTGAGTTGGGATACCCTGCTTGACCCTGGCATGGTCAGTGTGGTCTCGATACCTCCCGAGAGTCTGTCGGTGTGGCGCCTGGGTGAATACATTGATTATCTGAAGGAGAACGGCCTGGATGCGGCAAACTATCAGTTACGCTTCTGGGCCAAGCTATTCATGCCCTTTACGATCTCCGCCATGATTCTGCTCGGTATTCCGTTTGTGTTTGGGTCGCAACGCCAGAGCGGTGTTGGGCAACGCATCTTTCTCGGCTTTCTCGGTAGTATGATCTTCTATGTTGTCAACGAACTCTCCGGGCAGATGGGCATCGCCTATGGTCTTCCCCCTTTCCTGAGTGCGGGGCTGCCGACACTCTTGATTTTGGGAATGGCGGGCTGGTTGTGGAATCGCCTGCGCTAATGCGACTATATCTTCGCTAGCAGGACCACCTTGGTATGGGTGACCTGATCGCGCCAGTTGTTTGGCCAGTTGTCCATCACCAGCCAGGCCAACCCCAGATAAATCAGGTAACCATTACTGGCCTCTTGCAGCCAGCGCAGAGACTCTGGCCAGATGAGATGGGTGGAGCTATCGATAATTCCAAACAGAAACACCCCCCAGGCGGGGATACTGTAGGCAAAACGTAGCAGTGCCGTCAGTAGACTAATAGTGCCGCCATCCTCCATCCTTAGCTTCAAACGCCAGGCGCGCATGCCCAGCGTCTGCCCACCATGGGTCCAGAACCAGGCAAAGAAGGCGAAGGTCACGCCAAAAAGGTAAAGGCTCACCCAGGGATTATGGTGATCTGCCTGGGGCCCGTCGGGGAGCAAGGGGGTTACCAGTGCCGTGGCGATGAGTAACACCGCTATCAGTAATAATGAATCATAAAAAATGGCCGCGAAACGTCGTGTGACCGGGGCGATAAGACTGGGTTGTTCGTCAATTGTGTTCATAAGCCTATAAAAATTTTAGGGGAGGCGGAGTGGTTGCATTATAACGCCTGATTGTGTGAGATTAGGCGTCGGCTGTCTGATAACAGACAGATTTACGATCGGCGGGTAAAAAAAGGCTGTTTACCGGCAGATACGGACCCACAATAAAAATAGACGAGGGTGGGCATGAATATTATCGCAGAATTGGCCGCATTGCCGGGTGTTATGGCTGCGGGGGAATACTCTTATCGGGGCGATCGCTTTTCATTCGAGGGGAAGCTCGACCCCGAAATGGCACGCATGGCCTCCATCATGTGTCGTGCTACCACCATGGCCGTGCATATGCAGGCGAATATGGTGAAGTCTCTCGGTTATGACTGTGGCTGCGCCCCGGCACGGGGTTGGATGGTGCACGGTCAGCAGTTCAGCGTATGTGTGATTGCCAATGTATTTTGTTTTGTCGATCACACACACGTATCGTTGAATGACATCATGCAAACCATGGTGACAAAAGTCCCTAATCAGGAAGGCGCACTCGTATAACAGCGTGGAGACCCGTAATGGCAAAACTCGATAATTTAATGGAGCTGGAGGGCGTCATCGGTGCCTTCCAATTTTCTCCCAAGGGCGAGGTGTTGGCGCACCAGATCGCAGCGGGGAGCAAACTCAATGAACAGGTCATCGATCTCCTCTGTCACGTCTGTGTGGCAAATATGGCGATCGCAACCATGCAGGCTCGTGGTTGGGAGAGTATGACCGGTATGGCCGGGTTTTATCCGGTGAAGGGTTTTACCTTCGTTGGCTTTGAGTGGACGGCCATCGTGAGTGATGACTATGGCGTCGTCATTCCCAATGCCAAGGCGGATTACACGGCGGCCTATGCCGCACTGAATGCGTAAGGGGGCCTTATGATTAAACGCCTCATGGCCCTGGATGGGGTGATTGCCGTGTGCGCCTTCCGTGATGATGGTGCCTTGGTGGAAGGCTACGGCATGCCGGATGAGCAGCAGATGATGGGGCTGGCTCGCTTTGCGCATGATTACAAGCGTATCGTGCAGGGCAATGCCGACCAACTCTCTATGTTCACCCAGATGAACGGCTGGACCCCGCCGGGTGGTTGGGCCGTGCACGGTCCGGACATGTCGGTGTGCAGCGTGGGAAACGTGGCGGCGATCATCGATAATGCCGCCAGCTCACTCAATGAGGTGATGCGGGAATTAGGCGAGGCCTCGCGCTGGTAGGCCGGGCGAGCGTGGCCATGGCGGTCGGGATCCAGTATCATGCAGACTTCCCATACCAGATCGCCCATCGTCGCTCGGACCTGATTCATGTTGCTATTGCGTGGCCATACCGCCCTTTCGCCCTTTCGACTCCAGAAGTTACTGACCCGCCTCCAGGCCGCCGTCCCGGCCATCGACAGAATAGAGAGTGAGAATATCTATTTTGTTGATACCGAACGGACGCTCGCGGCGACGGAAGCGGGCTCATTAGAACGACTACTCAACGATTTCCCCGCCACAGCCCCCACACCAACCGGTGAGTTGATGTTGGTGTTACCCCGGCCTGGGACGATCTCACCCTGGTCGAGCAAGGCCACGGATATCGTCCATAACTGTGGCTTGAATGTTGTACGTCGCGTCGAGCGGGGTATCGCATATTACCTGTATACCGCTACCCATCTGGACGAGTATGCACGCCAGGTGGTCCGTTCCCTCATCCATGACCGCATGACCGAGGCGGTGTTGTCCGATGTCGATGAGGCAGAGGTCATTTTCTCACGGGCCGAGCCCGGTAGCTTACGCAGTGTGGATGTCCTGCGAGGAGGGCGCGACGCGCTAGTGTTGGCCAACCGCGAAATGGGCCTGGCCCTGGCCGAGGACGAGATCGATTACCTGGTGGAGAACTTCCAGGGCCTTGGGCGTAACCCTACCGATGTCGAACTGATGATGTTTGTGCAGGCCAACTCGGAACACTGCCGC
>JAHEDA010000211.1 GCA_024641445.1 Gammaproteobacteria bacterium | reverse complement strand
CGAGGTACTACCAACGCTGCATGAGTACCACCCCGTTGTGGTCAAGGACCTGCAGAGGGGTCGTTATTTGATTGCATTGACACCTGACCCGGGTCAGTCACTGTTGGAAAAGCACCTAATGGGCATTGCACAGATTCAGCCCAATTTCATTTATCACACACAGCCATCTCCTTCCGATGGTATGGGTCGTCTCCTTAAGAAATAGAAAATATAGATACGAGCATATCAATACTGCTTTTTAAATACTCCTTGTCTTTGCTCCTGTTCATCACCACTCCAGTGCATGCAGCGATATTCTTTGGAGTCAGGGTAAAATTAGGCTAGACTACGGGGTATAAACGGACAAGACAAACCCATTATCAAGGAAGATAGATGGCTCGATTACCACGCCTATGTCTGCCCGGTATTCCCCAAATATCTGCGAATAACAATTCACAAGGAGTCATATGAATATGAGAAAAATAATTACAATACTTTGTTTTGTGATATTGCTCAGTGGATGCGCAACCACTGTCAGGTATGGTCATGCCCCTAACGACTATTCTCCAGATGTAGTAGAATTAGAAAATATCGACACAAAGAAAACTGGCTATGCCGTAGTGGTAGGCGCAGAGGGAGACCGGCAGTGGGGGTTTTTAATTACAGCGAAACCACGGATTACAATCAGACTGGATAAACCCAGGAACGCATTTATTAGCTTTTTCTCAGACGGACTCTCAGAATCGATTAAAGTTCCAGCTGGGACGCATGACTTGGTTATTCATTACGAAGAACTATCGGTTGGTATGACTATACAAGCCAAGCAAGTAAGGCTGCTTGCGGATAGAACCTATCTAGTCAACTATCGCGAGGCTAATCGTTACATCACTATCTGGATAGAAGATACTAAGACTGGAGAGGTGGTATACGGGAAAAAACCTGCGCCTGAGAAGATCGAGTAGATAATCATAAAGCGTCATATTAAAGCTCATTAATCGTTACCCATAAAAAAGGATGGTTATGAATAAATATTCACTATTGTTGGTTTCGCTGTTACTGGCATCATGTTCGGTTGGTCCAAAAATAGATGTTCGATCCTACGAAGACAGTCTAACTGATCAGTGTATTGAAAAATTACCTGCCGATAAAAAAAGCGTTAAGCAAGATCGGGCTAACTGTGTGATGGGGGCGATGAGTAAAGTGCGGATTATGACTGGCATATTCGAGATGTCAGAGGAAAAGACAATGAGTGACTGTCGCGTCGTAAACGCAAGCAAAGAAGCTGCGGATAATTGTTTCCTGGATAAACAGAAGAAATTTTACGACAATTTTTCAGAAAACTCGAAATTGATTGGGAATAAATAAACATCCAGGAAAGGTGTCAGGTCTGACATTTAGCCTGTCGCTCTACTAGTCTTGAGAAATGTCCAGACCATTAAAAACTAGGATGAGTGTCTACGGAAACGAAGGAAGTCCACTACATGTAGTACAGATGTACAATTTACTTGGGATGGCAAAAAGCTTACGCTGGTTGTACCTGATGGTACTGTTAACTCTTGCAGTGATGGGACATCCTCCACTCATTCTGGAACAAGTACTGTAGTCTTCGCGCGGGTATCCACTGCAACGCCATCAGTATTGGCTTCACAACCTACTGGGGTGGACCCTGTCTATGCGCCACGCTTGTTTATGTGATTGTAGTTCTCATTGAGCGAGACCCGCCTAATGGCGGGTTTTTTATTCACTGTTTTTCTATTCAATTACATTACTCTGCATGTAAAATAACCACCCTCAAGCCATATGGCTTACATGGTTAATTCAGTTTCAGGGTGATGTATGCGCGTCAAGAGTAAGTGGAACGTCAAAGATAAGACCCACACGGTAGCCGAGGTGGGTGGGGCACTGGCGGCGATAGCCTGGAAGATGGCGCAGAATGCGCTGTTGAACATGGAGAATCACCAGTTTCAGACCGAGACCCAGGTGCAGCGCATTGAGATTATTGCCGAGTTCCTGTGCTTTACGATCCATGTGCTGGATCGCATGACGATTGATCGCTTCACCGATGAGGACCGTCAGACCTTTATCACCGAGCTTGCCCTCAAGTCGGCCAAAAATATCAAAGACAATAAGCGTGAATATCTCGGCCCGGGTGAATACCAACAGGAATTTATCGATATGCTGAACGCCCGCATGGACGAGTATGCGGAGTTTCCCTTCTCGGAAGAGGAGGGGCCAAGCTTCCCCATGAAGCGCTACTTTGGTGATTTTGTGACGAAGTTGTTTGGTGAGCGCTACCAGCGCTGGGTCACCGATCAGATCATCGATATCGAGGTACCGGATATGTATAGGACGCTGAAAACAGCGGTAAAGAATTTATTCATGTGACGCCAAATTTGTGTGCAATAAAAAAGGCGGCCTAGGCCGCCTTTTTTATTGCTTCAAGAACGGGTCTTACTTCTTGACCCAGGTCTTGTAGCCGTCAGTCTTGGCGGCAGAGCCGTCATCGAAGCCTGCATCGTAGGCTTCATTGCAGCGCTGCTCTTCACGCTTTGGGTTGTGCAGGAAACCACCCTGCCATCCGAGTACGTATTCCGGGTCAACGCCGGCCTTTTCCATTGTCACGACAGTGGTGTGGTAAGTCTGCAAGTTTTCCATTGGTCTCTCCTCTTACAATCAAGTCTTTTTGACAGTTAACAAAATCAACAAGACCTCTACGCCTTGAGGCGTGTGAGGACCTTGCCGGAATCTAATACCTGGCGCACGGCGTCCGCGGCAGCCTGCTGGCTGGGGTAGCGGCCCAGGTGGTGTAAAACTATGGACGCGGAATATACCAGACTATCGCGTGCAGGTCCCGCCTCACCTTTGAGGGCGGCGAGCCCAAATTCCGCGGCGCGGGCGGCGGCCTGGTTGGGGTCGACGGGATTGGCGATATCGTCGGCGGCCTCGACCCCGGTTAAATCCTTGGGGATGGGCACCGCACGGGTTTCCTGTTGGATACCCAGGGCGGTCGGGTCCAGTTGGGTCTCGATCTCAGCGCCTTTGTTCTTGTAGCTGTAGAGCTTGGCGGCTTGCTGTAGAGAGGGGATGACACCGCCCTCGACGCCGCGCACGATCATGGCGCTGTCAAAACCCGCAAAACGGGCCAGTTCGGCATAAATGGGGGGGTAGGCCTTGTGTACATAACCGGTGAGCAGGTGGGTCTGCTTCTTGCCCCGAATGGGGCCAACCAGGACCTCGACGGTGGTGAGGACCTGACGCTTAATCATGCGGGCGCGGACACCGCTGAGGTTATACAGGTCGGGACTGTATTGGCTCTGGTCGATGTAGGCCCAGCCGGCCTTACTATCGGCCAGGCGTGCAGCGGCCTGTTCGACGGTCAGATCGACATCCACCCCTGCGGCACGCAGGACCTTGCGGTGGGTGACGCCATATTTGGGACCGATGCTCTCCAGGCCGTGGCAGATGGCCGCTACCCCACACTCGGCCAATACGGCGGGCAGAAATGATGCCATGGGCAGGCCGCGGCTGTGGCCGTCATAGGGGTCACCGATGTCCACGACCTCGTCCACGGCAGCCGTGACGATCTTGGATTTGTCGATAATGGCCTTGAGAACTCCCTTGTTCTCATCGTCGGTCTCGCGCTTCATACGCAGGGCGATAAAGAAGACCGCGGTCTGGACCGGGTCAGAACCCTCGGACAGGACATACTCCATGGCGGCATAGGCCTCATCCTGAGAGAGATTTTTACTGTATTCCGGGCCGGTCGCCACCTTCTGGATGGCGGTGCGCATGGCAAGCTGTGCGGATGTCAGGTTCATAGGCGTATTACGGGTGGTCCGTAGCAAAATGTCCGTGGAGTATAGTCAAACCCTTATATTGACCTGTATATCCCTATGGAGGGGGTTCCTCGCTGTAAGCCTCAGGGAAAACGAGAGATTTTCCCGAAATCCATAATATCCGAGTGTCTTGATTGGGATATACTGTGGCGCCATTATAGCTCTAGATTAGTAATTCTTAATATTCCGAAATAAGCCTTACGCGAGCGCTTGGAGAGCAGTATGAGTGACACCACCGAGAAAGACGTGATTTTTAACAGTGCCATGTCGGCGTTTGAGTCCAAGCACTTTGCCGAGGCCGCGCAACGCCTTGGCCCCTTTGCCGAGGAGGGTAATGCCGATGCCCAGCACCGCCTGGCTATCATTTATCAGAATGGGCTGGGTATGGCGCGGAACCCGGATCTCGCCGTGAGTTGGATGCGTAAGGCCGCCGAGCAGGGGCATGCCCTGGCGCAGCATGGGCTTGGCTTCATGTATCTAGAGGGGGAGTGTGTGGAGCGTGACCCGACTGAGGCGGTAAAGTGGTTTCGGCTCGCGGCCGAGCAGGGCCTGGCGGGTTCACAGACCACACTGGCCATGATGTATGAGCAGGGGAATGGGGTAGCGCAGGATTTGGAAGAGGCCAAGAAGTGGTATGCCAAGGCAGGTTTCTAGCAATCACGCATGCACCTGCGCTAATTTATCACTAGCAAGATTTAGCTAACACAACTGGATGAGGAAAGAATGCGCCCTGCACATCTGGCAAAGGTACTAGAACAGGAATTTTTAAGCACAGAGAAGGGTCATCACACGCCCGTGATGTTGTGGGGGCCGCCTGGTGTGGGCAAGTCGCAGATGATTGCGCAGGTGGCCGAGCGGCACAAAGTCCCGCTCATCGATATTCGCCTGTCACAGATGGAGCCGAGCGACCTGCGTGGTATCCCCTTTCGTAAGGACGAGCTGGTGGAGTGGGCGGTGCCCGCGATGTTGCCCGATGTTCGACGCCATGGCGCGCACGGGATCCTGTTTCTGGATGAGATTACCTCGGCCCCCCCCAGCGTCTCGGCGGCGGCC
>JAHEDA010000210.1 GCA_024641445.1 Gammaproteobacteria bacterium | reverse complement strand
CTATGACCTGGCTGACACAGAGTTTTGAACACTCTCCCGTTGGGCTTCGTTACCTCAGCCCAACCTACACACTATGCCGCCACATTAAATTGATCCACGGAAAATTTCTTCTTCAATTCTGACTCAATCTTAAACAGAAGCTCCTTGGGCCTATCACCTCCATGAGGAAGATTCTGTTCTTTTAGCACAAATTTGGCCGCTTTGTACTTTTCTACCTTGTTATCACTCAACAAACAGAGAAGATGCAAATCATTTTTTATAAATGATTCATAATCACGGATGAGAACATCTGAATCACGCACACACTCATCGAACTCTACCAGCCCAAACAGAATATTGTTCAATTCTTTTTCTGTTAAATTATTTTTTATCAAATCATGAGTTGAGTACAAGTCTTTAACTTTTTCTATTTTCAGCAACAACTCTCGCATATTTGCCGCATTGAAAATCAAGACGCCCTTCAAATTACCTACAGGTTGCTGGAATGACCGTTTTTCAACAATGTCATTTCCGTCCGAATCCTTCCCATTTTTTTTGTAATCATCGCCAATAAAACAACACTATTTCTTGTTCGTGCCATATCCATAAGTCTATTAAAGTTAGGCTTACCAAGCTCTGAGCCAACTCTATCACAATATTGCTTTATTCCTATTAGAGCACTTTTCTTACCTTCTAATTCAATAACTCTGGAATTCGCTTCGCAAAGCAAATTATTAACGTTTTGTAAAACTTGTTCATAGCGTTTTCTATTGTTATATTTTGCTCTATCTATTCTAATCTGCGCATCAGCGTCGAATTTGTCTTTAGCGCAACAATTTCCAATAATACTCACAGACTTATCTTTTAACTCCACAACGTAGCCAAACTTATGATCATGGAGACATAAATTCCCATTCTCTTTCTTAAAGCAGCACTTCAGGCTTTCCTCAAAATTATAATCTCCAATTATTTTTTTATAATTATCTTTATTGATTGGATTTTTATCGGAAAAACCAGGCAAGGATTCAATTTCTGATATTTCATTAAAGGTTCTTATTACTACTTTGTCGGCAGCATCTAGCATCCTTGTTTCATATCCTCTAATTAATTACTATGAACAAAAAAAGCCGCCATCGGCAGCTTTTCTAATTCTTATTTTTTAGCTTTCGATCCTTAGTTTACATCTCGCCTTGCACAGCGAGAAGTTCGAGTGCAAGGCGCAAAGCGTGTTGAGTACCGGAGCTACCTGGTAGCGTAGTGAGGACACTCAACACGCTTTGCAACACCGCAATCGAGCTTCTCGCGCAGCAAGGTTAGCCGCACTTGGAGTCGCCGCAATTCAAACACGTCATACACCCATCCATCTTGATCACGGCCTTGGTGCTGCACTTGGCGCACAATTGCGCGCCGTCGGGGAAGGCGCTGCTGCCCTCGGCCTCGGTCTGGGCCTGCTTGTTGCTCTTTTCGTACTGGGCGCGCTTCTCGTCGATGAGCTTCTGCTGGTGTTCGTCGAGTTCATCGTCTTTCAGCATGCCGATGAATTTGAGGTGCTGTTCGATGGCGTCACCGAGTTCACCCACCAGTGAGGGCATGTACTTGCCGCCCTTCTTGAAGTAACCGCCGCGCGGGTCGAATACGGCCTTGAGCTCTTCCACCAGGAAGGTGACGTCGCCACCCTTGCGGAACACGGCGGAGATGATGCGGGTGAGCGCCACGATCCACTGGAAGTGGTCCATGTTCTTGGAGTTGATAAAGATCTCAAACGGACGCCGGTGCTCATGCGGGGTTCCCGGATTGAGCACGATGTCGTTGATGGTGAGATACATGGCATGCTCGGTCAACGGTGTTTTGATCTTATAGGTTGACCCGACCAGCATCTCGGGGCGTTCCAGCTTTTCGTGCATGTGCACGACCTTGCTGTCGGCCTCTTTTTCGCCGCGCGCCTCTTTGATGGCCGCCTCGGCGGCCTTGTCATCGGCGTCGTCTTTGGCGACTTCGTACCCTACGATTTTGCTTTCAATTTTAATAGCCATTGTCTTCTATTCCTCCCGAGTTGGTGTTTGATACGCCGGTTTGCGAGCTTGAGTTTGCGTACCATTCGGTTCCCTCAGTATGTGTTGAATTAGATACCCGCACCCTGCCCTCTCCCGGTGGGAGAGGGGGATGAATTTAAAATTTGCCGTAATAGCCTTCTTTAATGGCGTCGTAGAGATTCGCGGCGGTGTGCATCTCGCCGTCGTATTCGATCTCTTCGTTACCCTTGACCTCGATCGTCTCGCCGTTTTCCAGCTTGAAGCGGTAGGTGGTCTTTTCCAGGTCTTTCTCTTTCACCAGCACGCCCTGGAAGGCCTCCGGGTTGAAGCGGAAGGTGGTGCAGCCTTTCAGGCCCTCTTGATGCGCGTAGGTGTAGATGTCCTTGAAGTCCTCGTACGGATAGTCCGTTGGGACGTTGGCGGTCTTGGAGATGGAGGAGTCGATCCACTTCTGTGACGCGGCCTGGATATCGACGTGTTCCTTCGGTGTGATGTCCTCGGCGGTGATGAAGTACTCCGGCAACTGCTCTTCCGCGACTTCGGAGTACGGCATGGCCTTGGCGTTGATCAACTCGCGGTAGGCGAGCAGCTCGAAGGAGAATACATCGACCTTTTCCTTGCTCTTCTTGCCCTCACGGATGACGTTGCGCGCATAGTGGTGCGCGAACGAGGGCTCGATACCGTTGCTGGCGTTGTTGGCGAGCGAGAGCGAGATGGTGCCGGTGGGGGCGATGGAACTGTGGTGGGTAAAGCGCGCACCGATCTTGGCCAGCTCGTCCACCAGCGCGGGTTCCACCTCGGCGACCTGTTGCATGTAGCGGCTGTAGCTGGCGTGCAGGACCTTGCCCTTGACCTTCTGCCCGACCTTGAAACCGTCGCGCTTCATCTCGGGGCGCTTGCGCAGCATGGCGGCGGTGACCTCGAAGTCCTGCTCCATGATGGGGGCGGCGCCCTTTTCCTTGCTGAGTTCCAGCGCGGCCTTCCAGCCACTCACGGCGAGTTCACGCGAGACGCGCTCGGTGAACGCCACCGACTCGGGGCTGCCGTACTTCATCTTCAACATGGTGACGGTGGAGCCAAGGCCGAGAAAGCCCATGCCGTGACGGCGCTTGGACAGGATCTCGTTACGCTGACCCTCCAGCGGCAGGCCGTTGATCTCGACCACGTTGTCGAGCATGCGGGTGAAGATGCCGACGGTGCGGTTGTATTCATCCCAATCAAACTTGGCCTTGTCGGTAAAGGGGTCGCGCACGAACTTGGTGAGGTTGATCGAACCCAGCAGGCAGGAGCCATAGGGCGGCAGCGGCTGCTCGCCGCAGGGGTTGGTCGCGCGGATGGTCTCGCAAAACCAGTTGTTGTTCTTCTCGTTGACCTTATCGATGAGGATGAAGCCCGGCTCGGCGAAGTCGTAGGTGGAGGCCATGATGACGTCCCACAGGCGCTGCGCGCGGATGGTCTTGTAGACCTTGCACGCCACCAGGCCCTCGTCATTGCTGACATAGCCGGTGGAGTGCGGCCACTCGCGCCAGATGATCTGCTCGGGGTCGTTGAGGTCGAGCCTGTCTTCCTCGACTTCCTTGGCATTGACCGGGAAGGCCAGCTTCCAATCACCGTTACTGGTAACGGCCTGCATGAATTCATCGGTGATGAGCAGCGACAGATTAAACTGACGCAGGCGACCGTTCTCGCGCTTGGCGCGAATGAAGTCCATCACGTCGGGGTGACCGATATCGAAGGTGGCCATCTGCGCACCGCGACGACCACCCGCGGAGGAGACGGTGAAACACATCTTGTCGTAGATATCCATGAAGGACAGCGGGCCGGAGGTGTAGGCCCCCGCGCCGGAGACATAGGCACCCTTGGGGCGCAGGGTGGAGAATTCGTAACCGATACCGCAACCGGCCTTGAGGGTGAGACCGGCCTCGTGCACCTTATTTAATATGTCGTCCATGGAGTCACGGATGGTGCCGGAGACGGTGCAGTTGATGGTGGAGGTGGCGGGCTTGTGTTCCAGCGCGCCCGCATTGGAGGTGATGCGGCCGGCCGGGATGGCGCCATGGCGTAGCGCCCACAGGAATTCCTCGTACCAGTGCTGACGCTCTTCGATCTTTTCGACCTCGGCCAGGGCACGCGCCACCCGCTGATAGGTGTCGTCGATCTGCTGGTCGATGATGGAGCCGTCTTTGGCCTTGAGGCGATATTTCTTGTCCCAGATATCGTAGGACGCGGGTTGGTACGAGACGTCTGCGGCGTGGTGCTTGGCCACGGCCTTTAGCTGCGCATTCTTCATGCTGAGTGATTCCTCCGTGTTGTTATGGCGACTGCTACGCCGGTGCCGCCCGGCGCCCGTCTCTGGTAAATACGGTGTATCCCCTGTCAAAAACCCTTGCGGACCCGCCGCTCCATGCGCTTCAGAGACAAAACACTATATGTAGTATAGGAGGGCTAGCTTATGCGGCTGGATCGATCCTGTCAATAATCTGTAACTCAATCCAGACAATAGCTATTTAATGTTTAATTTCATATAGATAACCACTGTATCTCCAGCTTATCCACAGGCCTGTGCACAGTCCATCCACAGAAACAAAACACAATATCTTGTGTTTCTAATATTCCAGAATATTTGCCTGTTTCAGGGTTAGTGGTCACTTACTTTGTGGGGAAATTGATCCGGATCAGCGAAATCGCGTCCTCGCCGAGCAGACACTTGATCGGCGCAGGGGGGACACCTATATCGTGACGTAACCGCACTTGTCGTTGTCGGTACTTACAACGCATTAGCAAATTGAATGTTAGAGGAGAATTACTATGGCACTCGTACGTTACGAACCCTGGAGCATGCTGGACCAACTACGCAAGGA
>JAHEDA010000209.1 GCA_024641445.1 Gammaproteobacteria bacterium | reverse complement strand
TGATGAAGACCTCGGCATGCATGGGATTCACATTTTGCTGAATCCCATGACCCAGATTAAAGACGTGACCATTGCCATGTCCATAACTTTCAAGGATCGTCGCAACCTCTTTGCGAATGCGCTCGGGGGAGGCATACAGAACCGTTGGGTCCATATTACCCTGCAACGCTACCTTGTCGCCGACACGTCTGCGCACATCACCGATATGCACCGTCCAGTCGAGACCCAGGGCATCGGCACCTGTATCGAGCATTGACTCGACCCAGCAGTGGCCATTTTTAGTAAACATGATCACTGGGACCTTGCGTCCCTCGGACTCACGATTGAGTCCGGCAATGATCTGTGACATGTAGTTGAGCGAGAATTCGCGATAGTCGCGTGGCGTGAGGATACCGCCCCAGGTATCAAAGATCATCACGGCCTGGGCCCCGCATTTGATTTGCGCATTCAGATATTCGATAACCGTTTTTGCCACCACATCCAACAGGCGATGCATGAGGTCGGGGCGGTCATACATCATGCCCTTCACCTTGGCGAACTCCTTGGTACCACCACCCTCGACCATATACGTCGCCAGTGTCCACGGACTACCCGAGAATCCAATCAAGGGGACACGCCCATGCAGCTCGCGTCGTATCATGCTGACGGCGGCCATGACATAACCGAGGTCCTCTTCCATGTCCGGTACGCCCAGGCGATCAATATCCGCCGCACGCTGAATCGGCCGCTCAAACATCGGGCCTTCACCTTCAGCGAAATAAAGGCCAAGACCCATTGCGTCTGGAATGGTCAGGATATCTGAAAACAGGATCGCGGCATCCAGTGCAAAGCGATCAAGCGGTTGCAGTGTGACCTCGCAGGCCAACTCTGGTGTCTTGCACAATGTGAGGAAGTTGCCCGCCTTCTGGCGGGTGTCGCGATATTCAGGCAGATAGCGCCCGGCCTGACGCATCATCCATACGGGTGTCATATCAACAGGCTCACGCAGGAGTGCGCGCAGGAAACGGTCGTTTTTGAGTTCGGTCATGATTCTCTCAATATAAAAAATGAACTAAAACGTAGATACAGAGAACGCCGATAGAGAATGTTGCGATGTAAGCGTGTTTTGCGATTCTGCCCTATTAAATCTTCAGGTAATCCAGAATACCTTGCGCCGCCTCGCGGCCCTCCCAGATCGCGGTAACGACCAGATCCGAACCACGCACCATATCGCCACCGGCAAACACCTTGGGATTGCTGGTCTGGAATCTGAATTCTGACTTTTCCGGGGCCTTAACGCGACCACGCTCATCCGTATCGATCCTGAAATCCTTGAACCACCCTGCTGGACTGGGGCGGAAGCCAAACGCGATGATCACGGCATCGGCCAGGATGATCTCTTCGCTATCCGGCACCACCTCCGGGCTACGGCGGCCGCGTGCATCGGGTTCACCCATGCGTGTGGTCACGACCTTCACGCCCTCGACCCGACCATTGCCCATGATCGCGACTGGCTGGCGATTCCACATAAACTTCACACCCTCTTCCTTGGCGTTGGTGACCTCGCGCCTGGAACCGGGCATGTTCGCCTCATCGCGACGATAGGCACAGATCACGCTGGCCGCGCCCTGGCGAATGGCGGTGCGGTTACAGTCCATGGCAGTATCACCACCGCCTAGAACGACGACATGTTTACCCTGCATACTGAGGTAGTCTGCGGGTGACTTTTCGTAGCCATGACAGTGATTCACATTGGAGATCAAATAATCCAGGGCCTGGAAGACACCGGGGAGGCCTTCACCCTCGATACCCGCCTTCATATAATTATAGGTTCCCATACCGAGGAAGACGGCGTCGTACTGCTCGGTGATCGCCTTAAACGCGATGTCTTTACCGACTTCAATTCCTAACTTGAACTCGATGCCCATCTCCTCGAAGATGGCGCGACGGCGCTTGACGATCGACTTCTCCAACTTGAACTCAGGGATACCAAACGTCAGCAGGCCACCAATCTCAGGGTGTCGGTCATACACGGTGACCTTGACTCCGCTACGGCACAGCACATCGGCAGCACTCAATCCAGCCGGACCTGCACCAATCACCGCAACCTTTTTACCCGTCGCGGTAACCTTTGACATATCTGGTTTCCATCCCGCTTCAATGGCGGTATCGGAGATGTATTTTTCCACGTTACCGATGGTTACGGCACCGAAGCCACCCTCGGCCAGGGTGCAAGAGCCCTCGCAAAGACGGTCCTGCGGACAGACACGGCCGGTGATCTCGGGCAGGGAATTGGTACGGTGCGACAGTTCTACTGCCTCCTGGATGTTGCCCTCGGTAATGAGCTTCAGCCAGTTGGGGATGTAGTTATGTACCGGGCACTTCCACTCACAATACGGATTGCCGCAGGCGAGACAACGGTCCGACTGCTCGGCGGCGCGCGCAGCATCAAACTCACCGTAGATCTCGCGATATTCCTTGATGCGCACCTCGACGGACTTCTTATCCGGGTCGTGGCGCTTCACCTTAATGAATTGAAAAGTGTCACCCATAACTATCCAGTTTCTAGTGTCTAGTATCGAGTGGCGGGTAATACCCGCCACCATATCTTTATTCTTACTTGTATCTGGCTACACGCTACTCGCTACTGCAGAGCGGCCAAGCCGCTCGACTTAAGCCGCGCGACGCTGCAGGTCTTCCAGCAAGGACGCCAGCTTGGCGGCCTTGGGTTTGACTACCCAGAACTTGCCGATGTTGTCGGCAAAGTGTGCAAGGATGGTCTTGCCGCGCTCACTCCCCGTCTCGGTGACAAATTCCTCCAACACACTCCGCAAGTGGTTACGGTGCGCCTCCATGGCCTCGTGACCAATTCGCTGGATATCCACATCCTGATTGATGCAGTCGGCAAAGCTGTTGTCTTCATCGTAAACGTAAGCAAAACCACCGGTCATGGCCGCACCGAAGTTGATACCGGTCTTGCCGAGTACCGTGACCAGACCACCCGTCATGTATTCACAACCGTGATCGCCCAGGCCTTCGACCACCGCATGACAACCCGAATTGCGCACACCAAAGCGCTCGCCTGCCAGACCTGCGGCGAGCAGCTTGCCACCAGTGGCACCGTAAAGGCAGGTATTGCCGATAATAGTGGTCTCGTGACTCTTGAACTGACTGCCATTCGGCGGACGAATGACAAGTTTGCCCCCGGCCATACCCTTGCCGACATAATCATTGGCGTCGCCATCGAGATACATGTGTAGCCCACCGGCGTTCCAGACACCAAAGCTTTGGCCTGCCGTTCCCGAAAGACGTAACACGATGGGTGTGTCTGACATTCCGAGGTCACCGTGACGCACCGCGATCTCGCCCGAGATGCGGGCGCCAAGCGAACGATGGATGTTACGAACACTATAACGGTACTCGCCACCACTCTTGCCCTCGATCGCCTTGAGGCAATCATTGACCATCTGTTCGGCCAACTCGGCTTTATCAAAGGGCTCGTTATGTGGCTCAAGACAGAAGCGCGGTTTTTCCCTGGCGACTCCCGCATCGGAGATGATCGCCGAGAGGTCGAGTGACTTTTGCTTCTCGGTGTTGCCCTCGGCTCGCTCCAGCAGGTCAACGCGACCAATGATATCGGTCAGATTCTTCATGCCGAGGTTCGCCAGCAACTCACGTACCTCTTGCGCAATGAACTTGAAGTAGTTCATCACAAACTCGACCTCACCCTTGTAATACTTGCTGCGCAGTACATTGTCTTGCGTGGCAACGCCCGTCGCACAGTTGTTTAGATGACAGATGCGGAGATACTTACAACCCATCGCCACCATGGGGCCTGTACCAAAGCCGAAGCTTTCAGCGCCCAGGATCGCGGCTTTGATGACATCCAGGCCGGTCTTGAGTCCACCATCCGTCTGCAAGCGCACCTTTCCGCGCAGGTCATTCGCACGCAGGATCTGATGTGCCTCGGTGAGTCCCAGCTCCCAGGGTCCACCTGCATACTTGACCGAAGTCAACGGCGAGGCGCCAGTACCACCATCGTAGCCTGAGATCGTAATCAAATCGGCATAGGCCTTGGCCACACCGGCAGCGATGGTCCCCACACCGGCCTCGGCCACCAGCTTCACTGAGACGAGACCCTTTGGATTGACCTGCTTGAGGTCAAAGATGAGCTGGGCCAGATCTTCAATCGAATAAATATCATGATGTGGCGGCGGCGAGATCAGTGATACGCCAGCCTTGCAGTAACGCAGGCGCGCGATCAATTCATTGACCTTGTGGCCGGGTAGTTGACCACCCTCGCCGGGCTTGGCGCCCTGCGCCACCTTGATCTGCATGACCTCGGCGGAACGCAGGTAGGCCGGCGTCACACCGAAACGACCCGAGGCCACTTGTTTGATCTTGGAGCGCTTGACGGTGCCATAACGCACCGGGTCTTCACCACCCTCACCAGAGTTAGAGCGTGCACCCAGGCGATTCATGGCCTCGGCCAGGGTCTCATGCGCCTCGGGCGATAGTGCGCCGAGCGACATGGCGGCCGAGTCGAAGCGCTTGACGATTTCTTCAATCGGTTCGACCTGACTAATATCGACACCTTTGATATTGCTGCGCAGCCTGAGCATATCGCGCAGGGCCAGTGGTTGACGGTTATTTACCAGATCGGTGTACTGCTTCCATTTGCCAAAGTCACCGCTCTGCACGGCCTCCTGCATGGTGCGCACCACGTCCGGGTTGTAGGCGTGGTCTTCACCACCGTGGATGAACTTGAGCAACCCACCCTGCTGGATAGTCTTGCGTGGATTCCACGCCTCTTTGCATAAAATCGTTTGGTCTGATTCAAAATCACGAAAGCGTATACCCTGCACTCGGTTGGTCGTGCCGGTAAAACAAAGCTCAACCA
>JAHEDA010000208.1 GCA_024641445.1 Gammaproteobacteria bacterium | reverse complement strand
GGGACCGTCGCTCAAGGCCTGTTCCGGGTTTGGGTGTGTCTCCATAAACAGCCCGGAGATGCCACTCGCTACCGCGGCCCGCGCCAGCACCGGGACAAACTCACGCTGTCCGCCAGAGGTGCTACCCAGCCCACCGGGTTGCTGCACGGAGTGGGTGGCGTCAAACACCACCGGGCAACCCGTCTCGCGCATGATCATCAGACCGCGCATATCCGAGACTAAGGTGTTGTAGCCAAAGGATGCGCCGCGTTCGCAGACCATGATCTGGTTATTGCCAACCTCGCGCGCCTTCTCCACCACGTTCTTCATGTCCCACGGCGCCTGAAACTGTCCCTTCTTGATGTTCACGGGTTTGCCCTGGCGCGCGACGTTCTGAATAAAGTTAGTCTGTCGTACCAGAAAGGCCGGGGTCTGCAAGACATCCACCACCGCGGCGACATCTTCCAAGGGCGTGTCTTCATGCACGTCGGTCAACACCGGCACGCCGATCTGATTCTTTACCTTTTGCAGAATACGCAGACCTTCATCCAGACCCAGGCCACGAAAGCTCTTGGACGAGGTACGGTTGGCCTTATCGAAGGATGATTTGTAAATGAAGTGGACCCCCAGGCGCGAAGCGAGTTCCTTGAGTGCACCCGCGGTATCCAGTGCCAGTTGCTCGCTTTCGATCACGCAGGGGCCAGCGATCAGGAAAAATGGCTGGTCCAGGCCCACATCGAAGCCACACAGTTTCATGCTCATGCACTGACCGCCTTGGCCAAGGTCGAGTCCTTGCGCTGACGCGCGGCCTGGATGAAGCCACTAAAGAGTGGGTGACCATCACGTGGCCGTGAGGTGAATTCGGGGTGGAACTGACAGGCCACAAACCATGGGTGATCCTTCAGTTCGATCATCTCCATCAAGGTGCCATCGACAGACTTACCCGAGAAGACCAGACCCGCCTGTTGCAGGATGTCGAGGTAGTTATTATTGAATTCATAACGGTGACGATGTCGTTCAATGATCTCGGCCTGTCCGTATATCTCCCGCGCCTTGGTCCCAGGCTGTAACAAGCACCTCTGTCCACCCAGGCGCATGGTGCCGCCCTTATCGGAAGTGGTATCACGTTTTTCGACCTTGCCGTCGGCGGAGGTCCACTCGGTGATGAGTGCAATCACGGGATAGGCCGTGGCGGAATCAAACTCGGTGCTATTGGCACCCTTGAGGTTAGCCACATTGCGTGCGTATTCGATGACGGCGACCTGCATCCCCAGACAAATACCCAGATAGGGAATCTTGTTCTCACGGGCATACTGCACGGCCTTGATCTTGCCCTCCACACCCCGTTCACCGAATCCACCTGGCACCAGAATGGCGTGCATACCTTGCAGACACTCCAAGCCCTTGCTGGTGAGATTCTCGGAATCGACGTAATGGATACGGACCTTGGTGCGCGTGTGCAGACCGGCGTGGATCAGGGCCTCTGACAGAGACTTGTAGGCCTCAGTGAGGTCCATATATTTGCCGACCATGGCGACATTCACCTCCCCGGTGGGATTGGCCAAGGCCGTCGTCACCTGTTCCCATTCTGAGAGATTGGCCGCCGGAGCCTGAAGCTTGAATTTGTCGACCACGATCTCGTCCAGTCCCTGCTGATGCAGCAGCCCCGGGATCTTGTAAATCGTATCCACGTCGAGGGCTTCGATAACCGCGCGCTCTTCCACATTGGTGAAGAGTGCGATCTTGCGCTTCTCATCATGGGGGATGGGTCGATCGGAACGACACAGAAGGATGTCAGGTTGGATACCGATGGAGCGCAGTTCCTTTACCGAGTGCTGGGTCGGCTTGGTCTTCAATTCACCGGCGGTGGGGATATAGGGCAATAGGGTGAGGTGCATATACAGCGCATTCTCATGCCCCATCTCCACACCCATCTGGCGAATCGCCTCCAGGAATGGCAAGGACTCAATGTCACCAACGGTACCACCGATCTCCACCATGGCCACATCGGCATTACCGGCGCCCTCTCGGACGGAGCGCTTGATCTCGTCGGTGATGTGTGGAATCACCTGCACGGTGGCGCCAAGATAGTCGCCACGACGCTCCTTGCGAATCACACTCTCGTAGATACGCCCGGTGGTGAAATTATTTTTCTTGGTCATAGTCGTGCGCACGAAGCGCTCGTAGTGACCCAGGTCCAGATCGGTCTCGGCCCCATCCTCAGTGACAAACACCTCGCCATGCTGAAACGGGCTCATCGTGCCGGGGTCAACATTGATATAGGGGTCGAGCTTCAGCAGGGTAACTTTGAGCTTGCGGGCCTCAAGGATGGCCGCGAGCGAGGCGGAGGCGATACCCTTGCCCAATGAGGACACGACACCACCTGTAATAAAGATAAACTTCGTCATGAATCAGCCGCGTAGTGAGGGACGTTGAAAGCAGTCGGTGACTGCGGCCTGAAAAATTGCGAGAAAAGGCACCGGCCAGTCCGAGCTATTGTCCTTGTTTTGTGCCGCCGTTTCAATGCCATCAGCCAAAAACCTGAGCCCAGAAGCAGTATGGTTGTTAGATTCGCTCGATCTGCACACCCATCTGACCGGGCACCGCTGCAAACGGGGCGCAGACACAGAATCCTACGATCGCCGCCAGCTGCCCCCGCACATAAATAAACGGGACACGGTCGCGTTCCCACGGTGGTACACCCCACTCTTGCATCAGCTTGCGCACCTCATGGTGATGTCCACGCCCCGCCGGTTGGCAGACCTCTCCCCCGTGACGAAACCGCACCTCCACGCGGGTATCAGTAGAGAGGGCTAGCCGCGCACCTTCATTGAGAATACGCGCGACGAGTTGGCCTTGGCCAGGAAGGCTTAGCGCATCACTAAGATCCCAAAGCAAGACCTGTTGTGGATCATGTGGCCCCAACTGTGGCAGGAGATAGAGCAAGTCCCGGTATCGCCGAACCTCGGTATTGGCCCAGCGGACACAGGGCGAGGCATCGCCTGATGCCTCCAGGGCGCGATTGACCATCGCCATGTGCCGATGGTCGGGGGCCTCCAGCCCACAGTGCCGGGTAATAACGTGGCGCAAGACCTGTTGGCGACGTGCGGGGCTCAGGGCCAGCAATCGACTGACACTCAAGGTACCGGGTACCTCGCCCCTGACCCGCAGGAAATCGGCCTCGGCCTGCTCATGCAACAAGCCCGAGGCCTCAGCCAGGTGAGAGGCGCTACGACTCAAGGTGCTTGCCCATGCTGGCCAGCGCTTGGCCAAGAGGTGGACCAGGGTGTGCCGGAGATAATTTCGGTTAAACCCCAGTTCAGAATTACTGGGGTCCTCGATCCACGTTAACTCGTGCGCCTGGGCATATTGGCGTATAGCGGCCTGTGCGACATCGAGGAGTGGACGCCCTACCCAACCCTGACCGAAGGTCGCATGGTGTGGCATGGCTGCCAGTCCATCGACCCCTGCCCCGCGTAGAAGCTGGAGCAAAACGGTCTCGGCCTGATCCTGTTGATGATGGGCCAGGAGGAGTAACTCATCCTGTCCAATGCACTGTTTGAAGGCCTGGTAACGGGCATTGCGGGCGGCGGCCTCGGGTGAGTCGCCCACCTGCCCCTGCCCATCCACATGCTGGACGCTGAGTGGGATATTGAGGGCCGCACAGACATCTTTGGCGTGGCTTACCCAGTCATCGGCGATGGCCTGAAGTCCGTGATGAACGTGGACCGCCTGAACAGGGCACGGCAACTGCTCGCACAGCGCGGCCATGAGGTGTAATAGGGCATGGGAATCACAACCGCCGCTGTAGGCTACCCAGATTCGACGAGGGGCAGGCACCTGCGTCAGCCAGGACAGCATGAGCGCGGGTGACAGTTGCATTGCCGGAGTCAAACCAAGACGGAGCTAAGACCCCGTTATTCCACGGTAAAGTTGCCGAAGCCCATCAGACGGCTATAGCGGGACTCCAGTAGTTTATCGAGCGGACTGCCACTCAGGTAGTCGAGATTCTCGACCAAGGCATGCTTGAGGGAATTGGCCATGGCATCCATGTCACGATGGGCACCGCCGAGGGGTTCGTCCACCACCTTATCCACCAGTTTGAGCTCCTTCAGGCGCGGCGCCGTCAACCCCATGGCCTCGGCGGCCTCGGGGGCCTTCTCGGCACTCTTCCAGAGAATCGAGGCACAGCCCTCGGGTGAGATTACGGAATAGGTACTGTATGCCAGCATCAACAGGCGGTCGCAGACACCGATGGCCAGGGCACCACCCGAACCACCCTCACCAATGACGGTGCTGATAATGGGGGTACGCAGCTTGGACATCTCAAACAGATTGCGGGCGATGGCCTCACTCTGGCCACGTTCCTCGGCACCCACCCCAGGATAGGCGCCGGGGGTATCGATAAAGGTCAGGATGGGGAGCTTGAAGCGTTCGGCCGTTTGCATCAGGCGCAGGGCCTTGCGGTAACCCTCTGGGCGAGGCATGCCGAAGTTGCGCTTTACCTTCTCCTTGGTGTCGCGCCCCTTCTGCTGGCCAATCAGCATGACCGGTTTGCCCTCTAGTCGCGCCAGCCCACCCATGATGGCGAGGTCATCGGCATAGGCTCGGTCACCGTGCATCTCTTCGAACTCGGTAAAGATACGCTCGACATAATCAAGGAAATAAGGGCGCTGTGGGTGACGTGCGAGTTGGGCAATCTGGGCCGCCTTGAGGCTGGCAAAGATCGACTCGGTCAGCTCACGACTCTTGTTTTGCAGCCGGGTGATCTCATCGCTGATGTTGATCTCGTTATCGGAGCCGACATAACGCAGCTCCTCGATCTTGGCTTCCAGTTCAGCGATGGGTTGTTCGAATTCAAGAAAATTCAGATTCATAGAGGTATGCTTTTTATCAACAATCTCGACCGCA
>JAHEDA010000207.1 GCA_024641445.1 Gammaproteobacteria bacterium | reverse complement strand
CCTTCACCCTCCGCGCGATCCCTTCTCCCTACGGGAGAAGGTTAGGATGAGGGGAACAAACCCAGGGATGGGCGAAGGTAGAACAATGCAGGAGCAATTGTCGAGAGCGATGCAAGAAGCCAACGCCGAAGGCTAGAATGAGGGGATATCAAACAATGTGAATATCTATCAACACGCACTTACCCTCGCAGCGGCTTAAACAAATACTCCAAGCCATTGAGTTTGATCTCATACAGAATCCCCAGCATCACACCAAGCTCGCCCTTGGGAAACCCCTGCTTCGCAAACCAGACGACATACGGTTCAGGCAGGTCAATCAACAACTGACCCTTGTGCTTACCAAAAGGCATACGATAGCTGGCAAGTTTAAGTAATTCTTGCGGCTGTGGTGATACCTGACTACCTTTATTGGCCGTGTTATCCATTCGTTAAATCTTGCCCAAATTTCATGCTAGTGATTCAGTATATTTGAATGTGTATTTATTGATCTTGTATACGAACAGCTAATATCAGCTCCCCTTCTATAATTCGTACACCCTAGGAATTTCATACCTTTGCTATTCTCTCGAACTACCAACCTACCTGTTCCACACTGAGGACAACAATCTGCTTCATATGCACACTCCGCACTTGCACAGAAATAGCGTATTTCATCTCTTTGCAATGGGGCCACACCGCATTCAGGGCATGCGGGGACACGCGTATCACAGTACCTTTGACCCAAACTACATACGTAGAATAGGCCATATTGTCCGTCAAAGGGCACAAGATTTCCTACACAACACTCGGGACAACGAGCTGAATCAATCACGTATTTGCTGAGCTTATTGTGCTCAAACAGAACATCTGCTTTGGTGTCCCTCAATTCTTTCAAGAATTGCGACTCCTTACCTAAATCTGTATGTATATAAACACGTTTTTTTGCACGAGTTAGTGCAACGTAAAACAGCCTTCGTTCCTCAGCATAGGCAAATGATTCTAGATTTGGCAGCAGGTATTCCAATATAGGATCTGTAACCATCTTGGATGGGAAGCCGTAAGCGTCATCGGTTACTTCGAGCAATATGACATAGTCCGCCTGTTTTCCCTTGGATCGATGCGCAGTCATGAACTTGATATCTAGGGATGGAAACTGCTGTCTCAAATGCTCTACGTTCTTATATGTTTTTGTAAAGCGCGACAGTATCAGTACAGACGCATCTTTTTTGGTCTCTGACAAGATTTGCGATAGCAAGCCTCTACACAGACCTTCGGGATCGCCTGAAACTACGTGGACCTCGGTATTGTTGCTCTTGGTTTGTGTAACCAGGTCCTTGCGAAGCTGACGGGGATTTACCTGCACAAAACCAGAGGCTACTCCCTCTATACGGTCATTGAATCGGAAGGTTTTATCCAGGTAGATGGTATTTGTCACACCAAAATGCTGGCTGAATTCCGTGGTCAGCTCAACGTCACTGCCGGTGAAACGATAGATCGCCTGCCAGTCATCACCGACGGAGAAAAGAGCGCATTGATTACCTGCATCTCTTAATGCCTTAACTAGCTCCGCACGTACTGGAGAGATATCCTGAAATTCATCAACCATGATGTATTTAAACCGATAGCGCGACCCAGTCCGAGCATGGAAATCGTCCCGCCCAACGATGTCGATTGCGTTACGGACCATGTCTGAAAAATCCATGGTGCCATTTTTTTTCAGATCCGACATGTATCGCTGATATACCCAATCAAAAATGTGATAAAAAAGTCGATAGCGCGTCTTTTCGTAGCCATGACCTCCCATATTCTGTATATCATCTAGACTATATGCCGAGGCTTTAAACAAAGTCAGAAATACGGAAATGAGTTTGGAGAATTTCTTATAGATGCCTAGCTCCTTCAGTCTGGCATACATGGTTGAGGCTGAGACAGGCTTGAGAATGTTCTCTAGCTCAATTTCATTTTCAAGGCAATAACGTGTTAGTGCTTCCTCCAGCACCTTGCCCAGGCCATATTTGGATTGGTAGCTAAAGGTTTGGATAAGGGTTGTACCGTATTTTTGATGGACGCTGATTTTCCACTCTCGGTCCTTATTGTATTTATCCTTATCGATACCAGGGCGTGTTTCACCTTTTTCGTTAATACCAAAGTGTTCGATATAGACATCCAAATCGGGTAGGTAGTAATCCGGTTTATAGACACTTCGACCTGGGCTGCTCACCGGATGAGGGTAGGCAGCCTCATACTGAAAACTGATCCCATTCGTATATAGATAATTAGAAATGGTCAGCTCTTCAAAGCTTTTGACATTATTTCCAGCCAAATCACGAATATCGTTGTCCTTCACAAATTTCAGATACTCGCCATGAGACTTAAAATCCATGTCATTGGGTTGGTGATGCAGGTAGGTGCTGAAAAATGACTGAAGTGATGCCGTTAGAGATGTATCCTGAAACAACTGTTCTATCTGATGATCAATATATTTGATAAATTGGCTCTTATCGGTAGACAAGACACTGACATCGGTAGCGCGATCTTCATATGTTCCAATGATCTCTTTACCCAGAGCATGAAAGGTCTTGATCACAGTGCCTTGTAGATAGCCCTGCTTATTTACCCGATTCTCCAGTTCTATCCTGGCATCCCTGCCAAAGGCCAGCATGAGGATGTCCTCCGGTCTGGCATAGCCCTTCTGTACAAGATAGGCAGCCTTGGCATACATGGTGCTGGTCTTGCCAGTGCCCGCCCCAGCGATGATCAGGACGTTATCTTCGTCATTGACGCAAGCATCACGCTGCCTATCAGTAAGCGGGTGTTCCTCCAAAGAATCGAAAAGGGCATGCGATTGCTTTAAGTGTTCCTTTAGATATGATGTATTATGGAACTCAACAAATTTATCCGCATCCGTCAAGAACGCCAAAAGCTGTGGCTTTATCTCGGCCACATCAAATCCCAGCAATTGATATTCTCCCTCCAATTCGAGGAGGGATCTTGCATCTTGAAGTCGTCGTAACCATTCTTTTTTATGTGAATCTCGGATGTATCGACCGAAGTCCATAACGTACTGGTCAAATTTGTTGGAAATATCGAGTAATTTCTGAAAATTCTCGTGAGATATAGGCCTCCAATACGCCAGGCGATAGGTTTCTATCTCTCGAAAACCAACACGTAAATTTAGCTGGCGTATAAAACGATATCGCCTCTTTCCCCAAACCAGCTTGTCGAATACCAACCCACTCACATACGCAACTTCATCGAGTGGCCTCGGAAAAATCATGTTTACTTTACCCAATCTAATGCCATCAATGCATATCTCAATATTCTTTGCGCGCAAAAATATTCTATTTATTAGAGTGAGCGCAAATAAGCCTTCTTGCTGCAAAGAAGGCTTATCATTATTAGCAGGTGTTCTTTCCATGATTAAGTAATCAGTGACGCGTTTGTTCCACATAGTCGCCGTATCCGACCCCGTCATCTCTTAAGACGTGGGCGTAGTTCCAGACTTTGTTTACTATTTCTGATGCGCTCATTTGTTTTCCGCTATTTCTTTAATGATTTTTATAATAATCGACACGCGCGCTTGACTTGTTTCATCTGTTGGCATGTGTCCTGATATGGCATCCACAAATCGGCTCTCTTGCAATAAAACCTGAAAACGTTTCGATAACGCTTTTCTAAGTTCTGGCGTTGTTTGTTTTATTTCTCCAACAAGTTCAGGCCGACCATCTAATACGGCAATGATATCTTCAACATCATGACTCATTAAATAATCACCACCACCCCGACCATCAAATGCCTCAAGTTTCGTAATTAGGAAATAGGGTGCCGACACCATGCGGATTTCCTTCCCCGATGGAAGTTGTACACGCTCCGCCTTCGCTGCTGCGGGGGCATACCATTTATTACCAAAACCTAAAATCTTTGTATCTGTAGGCATGACATCCAGGATGACCTTATCCGTTACCCAACGACAGATAGGCGCCTCTTCACTTGTATCTTCCTTAAAACCAATAGCGCGTAATTTATTCGATAATTGATAATACTCATGCAGTGATACCACATGCACAATGGCATCAACATCCCGTGTCACACGAATCGGCGGTGCCGCTGGATCGGTTATCAATAATCCCGTCGCACACCCACCCAGGAATACCATCTCATCCGCCAGCTCACCGAGCCGGTTAACAGCGAGCATCAAAATCTCCAGATTCGGATTTTGTGCTCTAGCCATAGTGCGCGAATCGCTTTTTCAATTCTTTGGCCGCCATGTCACGCTCCCGCGCCCGACCTCCCCGAATCGCATCCACCAGTGCCAGCAACTGATACAGCTTGGGATCATTCTGCGCGGCCTTAGGTGCCGACTTATAGAGTGGTGAAAAGGATTCACCCCGCACATCCCCCTTTGGATCGGGCCATACCGGCGGCGGTTCCTCATCGGCCACAAACCACGCATCCATCGGCGCAGCAGCATAAGCCGTCGGGATACCCCGATTGATTCCACCCCGTTCCGGCACAAAGACATACTGGACCCCATGCAAGAGGAATTCTTCCAGATTGCGGATATTGGGCCAAATATTGTCGCCCTCTTTAACAGCGAGCCTGGCGGCAAGCGTGCGTTTGGCCGCCGCATGGACTTCTGAGGGACTCATCCCCAATTCGACGGCTAACTTATTGAATGACCAGGGTTCTTTATCCAAGGCAAGCAATTTGAGCAAAAACAAGACATCTTGTGGCTTTAAGTTCATGGGCTTTCTCTATTCGCGATTCGCGAATAGAGAATAGCATCCATGGGCATAGAGTCAACTAGCCAACACACCTTCATAGATGTCGCCCTTCACATCCGCCGGCAAGGTGGACCACTGCTCCTTGTCGATCATCTTGATCAAGCGTTCCAGCTTGGTGGGGTCTAAGCCTGAATTACTTAAATTAGACATGC
>JAHEDA010000206.1 GCA_024641445.1 Gammaproteobacteria bacterium | reverse complement strand
TGCGCGTACTCGGGTTAGAAACTCGACTAGGCTGAGGCGGGCGATATCCGAGGTCATCCGATGCAGGTCCAGTTCTGCCTCAATGGCATATTGCCCACGCCTGAGTTTTCGCATTACTGCCTGTTGCACACCAGGGCGAGAGAAGAGCAACTCTTCGCCGGTGTCGAGTTCCGCGGGGTCCAGGGGGTCGGAGAGCATGTCTTGCACCACCTGCTCGGCGTCACGCAGGCGCTGGCGTGGTACCGGTGGGGGTAGGGTGCGATCGGGGCTGGCGGTGTCCTGTGCTAATTTGCGCGCGTCGGCCACGGCCTGGCGAAACAGGCGACGTTCCTCTTCTTTTATGTCGTGATCCCGGCCCATGACGTGCTGGTTCTCTGTACGTGAGGATGAACATTCTCAAGCAAAACTGAACCACGGTAAACCCGCTGACGTAGGAGACACAAGGCGGATCGGGTATAGTGTGCAACATCGTTCGTTTCTGGAACCTTGTTAGGCAGCCTTGGGCAAGTGCACACGATGAAGTATATCTTGATCAGCAATGACGATGGGTATCTGGCCCCTGGCATACGAGCCTTGGCCGAGGCCATGCAGCGACAGGCCCGAATTGCCGTGGTGGCCCCCGATAGAAACCGCAGCGGCGCCAGTAACTCCCTCACACTCGATGACCCCATTCGTGCCGAGCTCAAGGACAATGGCTTTTATGCCGTGAACGGGACCCCTACGGATTGTGTCCATCTGGCGATCACTGGACTGTTGCAACATGAACCTGACATGGTCATTGCCGGGGTCAATGCCGGTGCCAATCTGGGTGATGATGTGTTGTACTCGGGCACCGTCGCGGCCGCGATGGAGGGGCGCTTCCTCGGCCTGCCCGCCATCGCCGTCTCACTGGTAGGGCCCGATCTGACTCATTACGATACTGCCGTACGAGTGGTGGAGACGCTCATTGAAAATCTACACGTCGAGGCGCTGCCCGCGGATACCATTCTCAATGTCAACGTACCAAATTTACCTTGGGCACAACTCAAAGGCATAAAAGCAACTCGGCTGGGTCATCGCCACAAGGCTGAGCCGGTGATCCGCGCCAAAGACCCGCGTGGGCGTGATATCTATTGGGTCGGGCCGCCTGGGGTTGAGCAGGATGCGGGTGAAGGGACTGACTTTCATGCCATACGCGAAGGTTATGCATCGGTGACGCCACTGGATGTAGACCTAACCCGTCACGCGGTGCTGGATACCCTGCGCAACTGGTTAGTTGGGGTGACGCTGAAGTGAATTCGCAAGTACAAGGTATCGGTATGACCTCGCAGCGTACACGTGATCGCCTGATTGCGCGCTTGCAGGAGAAGGGGATTCACAACCAGCGCGTGCTGGAGGTTATGCGACAGACGCCACGGCATATCTTTATGGATGAGGCCTTGGCGACACGAGCCTATGAAGACACTGCGCTGCCCATTGGTCATGGCCAGACCATCTCGCAACCCTTTGTCGTCGCCCGTATGACCGAACTCTTGCTGGAAGGGAACCCTGCGATTACCAAGGTGCTTGAGGTGGGTACGGGATCCGGCTACCAGACGGCCATCCTTTCACAGTTGATCGAACAGGTCTACACACTTGAGCGCATTGCACCCTTACTCCGTCAGGCACGAGATCGGTTTACTGCCCTGGGGCTACGCAATATTAGAACTCGCCACAGCGATGGGAGTTGGGGCTGGCCCAAAGAGGGCCCTTTTGATGCCATCATCGTGACCGCGGCACCGGCACAATTACCACCTGAATTACGGGGGCAACTCACGATCGGTGGTGTTTTGGTGATCCCCGTTGGAGGTGAGGTGCAGAAATTACTGCGCATTACCCGCCTGGCGGATGAATATCGTGAAGAATATTTTGATCCAGTACGTTTTGTTCCCCTAATTCGAGGTGATATTCAATGAGGCTGTTTGCCCCAATGTACGACATGGCGATGCGCTGGTCGGCGCATCGCCACGCGCCGCGTTATCTTGCTGTTCTAGGCTTTGCCGAGGCGTCTTTTTTTCCGGTGCCCCCTGACGTGATGCTCGCCCCTATGACCCTGGCCCGCCCGGAATCCGGCTGGCGCTATGCAGTGATCACTACGCTTGCCTCGGTAGTGGGGGGTGTTTTCGGATACATGATAGGTTTTTTTGCCTTCGACCTGATCGAGCCGGTGCTTCACTCTATCGGGTACTGGGACACGTATATGCAAATCCGGGAATGGTTTATTTCGTGGGGGATCTGGATCATTTTCCTGGCGGGTTTTACGCCGATCCCGTACAAGCTGTTTACGATCACGGCGGGGGTAATGTCCATGTCGCTCTTGCCCTTTATCCTGGCCTCGATCGTGGGGCGGGGGGCGCGCTTCTTTCTCGTCGTGACATTTATGCGATGGGGTGGCCAGCGTATGGATGCCTTAATGCGCCGTTATGTTGAAAGGCTGGGTTGGGTCGTGATCGTGGCCGCAATCATTGCCTATGTACTGATTAAAACTTGATGTCTATGTTCGGAAAGAGTGGTCTGGTCGTAGCGCTGGTGACTGCCTCGCTTTCACTCAGCGGGTGTACGGGAACCGGTATTTATGCGAAGGGGTATTATAGCGTACGCGATCACTGGGGCTCACCCGCCGTGACAGTCACTGAGTCATCAGCCGGACCAGCCTCATCAACAACACCCTCAACTCATACCGTGGCGCAGGGTGAGACACTCTACTCCATAGCCTTCCAGTTTGGTTACGACTATCGACAGGTTGCCAGTTGGAATGGCATCAAGTCACCATTCACTATCTACCCTGGCCAGAGCATCACCTTCAAGTCCGACGCCGAGGAACCCTCGGACGATGATCAACCCGTAACCCCTGAGCCGGCGGTACCGAAAGGGCGTGTAATTGCCAAGGGGCACAGTGAAACACCTGCCGCGCGTACGAATGTGAACCTATCGAACGCTGTGACCAATGACTCAGTGCAATGGGTGTGGCCAACGCGTGGGCGTGTGGCGCGCACCTATCTGAACACAGATCCAGGTCGGCGTGGTATTGATCTCTCAGGACAATTCGGTCAACCTGTGATGGCGGCCGCATCGGGCCAGGTGGTATACAGTGGCAGTGGCCTACGCGGTTACGGTAAGCTTATTATCGTCAAGCACAGTGACACCTATTTCAGTGCCTATGCGCACAATAAGAAGATCTACGTTAAGGAAAACGAAACCATAAAGATCGGCCAGCGAATTGCCGATATGGGTAAGGATGAAGGGGGGCAGACTTACCTGCATTTTGAGATCCGCCGCAATGGCGTACCGGTAAATCCCCTCAAGTACTTACCCAAGCAAAGACCATGATGGCAAGATGGATGGAGTGCGATGGAAAAGGGCGACAGGGCAGAAAAGCAGGAACCAGAAGAAGAGCTGAATCCTGATGCGATGCCCGAGGACCTCGAGGAGGCAGCCTCGTTACTGGATGATGACGACTTTACTCCCGATGAAGAGGAGGAGGTCGTCTATGACGCCGGTGTCATCCCCAATGGTCAACTGGACGCTACCCGGCTTTATCTCGGCGAGATCGGTTTTTCCCCCCTGCTGACGGCAGAAGAAGAGGTTTTCTATTCCCGTCTCTCCAAGAAGGGTGAAGAGGCTGGCCGAAAAAAAATGATCGAGAGCAATCTCCGCCTGGTGGTGAAGATTGCGCGCCGCTACCTCAATCGTGGGCTGGCTCTCCTCGACCTGATTGAGGAGGGCAATCTCGGCCTCATCCGTGCAGTTGAGAAGTTTGACCCTGAGCGGGGCTTTCGCTTCTCGACCTATGCGACCTGGTGGATCCGTCAGACCATCGAGCGCGCCATCATGAATCAGACCCGCACGATCCGTCTCCCGATACACGTAGTTAAAGAAATCAACATTTACCTCCGTGCTGCGCGGCATTTGGCGCAATCGCTTGACCATGAACCGGGCCCGGAAGAGATCGCCGAGCTGCTGGACAAACCCATCGAAGACGTCAAACGCATGCTCGGCCTCAATGAGCGCATCACCTCGGTGGACTCCCCCCTCGGTCGTGATAGTGACAATACCCTGCTGGATGCGATTCCGGATGAAAATAATCAGGACCCGGTGCTCCACCTTCAGGACGAGGATGTCCGCGGTAATATTGAACAGTGGTTGAATCAACTCTCCGAAAAGCAGCGCGAGGTGGTAGAGCGCCGCTTTGGTCTCAACGGTCACGACGTATCAACACTGGAAGAGGTTGGCGCAAGTATTGGGGTCACCCGTGAGCGGGTACGTCAGATACAGATCGAGGCCTTAAAGAAGTTACGAGAAATCCTGGAGAGTGAGGGCTATTCTGGCGATGCCCTCTTTAAATAATAATTTGTTAGCGAATTAGTAAGGCGGCCGCGACACGTCGCCCCTCGGCCACCAGAATATTGAAGGTACGACAGGCCGCTGCCGTATCCATGGTCTCAAAACCGATCCCACGCGAATAAAATCCGGCCACAATCCCCGGCTTCGGAAATTGCAGGCGTTCGCCCGTACCAAATAACACCACATCCACATCAAGCTCGTGCAAGGCGGTAAAATGCGCATCCTCTAGCTCCCCGAAATGCATAGGGGACCAGCTGGCGTGGAGGGTAGCGCTGGTGAGGATGACACTATGCTGCACGGTCTGTTTGCCACCTGTCCCCACTGCCTGGCGCGGAACCACTAGGCTCAGTTCACCAGGGGTGTAGGCGCCGATAATGACGCCAGCGTGATTGTCTAGGGCTACTTTCATGCCGGGATATTACCTGCCTTGACTGCGCAGAGGGTGGAAAATCTGGGTCAAAAAAACCACGAATTGACAGTGTCCTTGCCAAGCCGTTAATGTTAGCAGCTTTGTGGCCGACCGGACCAATTCCGGTTTTTTCATGGGACCTAGTAACCCACGCGGATACCTACTTGATCG
>JAHEDA010000205.1 GCA_024641445.1 Gammaproteobacteria bacterium | reverse complement strand
AGCGTTCCCCGTACCACCACTATTACCCCCGCCACAGGCAACGACTAACAAGGCGGAGACCGCCAACAAAAAGCCACGTATAAATATAGAGTTACGATTTTTCATAGAAATGCTCCTTTTCATTCGATTCCTTAATTACCGATATTATTAGTATGAATTGAACGGTCTCTTTAATGAATAACACAGCGTTGAGCCTACCGCGCGAAGAGGGTGATGACAAGAAATGGACCCGCTAAATGTGACTAGTGCACCAATTGATTCAGATCAAAGATAGGCATCAAGATCGCCAGCACGATCACCAACACCACCGCACCCATCACCAGGATCAATACGGGCTCCAGCACCCCCATCAGCATCGCCAACATGGTCTCCAATTCGCGTTCCTGATTGGTGGCTGCGCGCTCCAGCATTTGCTCCAGGTCACCGCTTAGTTCACCACTGCCGATAAGGTTGATCGTCATGGGTGGGAAATAACCACTTCGCTCCAGCGATTTGGCCAGGGCGGCACCCTCGCGCACACGATCTGAGGCCTCCAGTACGGCATCGCGCATGGGGATATTCGAAATCACCTGCCCCGAGATACGCAGGGCGTCCAACACGGGTACGCCACTACCGGCAAGAATACTGAGGGTTCGAGCAAAGCGCGCGGTATTCGCCCCACGCACTAGCTTACCGACGAGGGGTATCCGCAACAGGGCTGCATGCACACGCTTGCGAAATGGAGTCTGTCGCATCATGGAGGAAAACGAGCTGATGGCCGCGACCAGCACGATAATCACCGCCCAGTAATACGCCCGCATGAAATTACTCAGGCCAATGAGCATCTGGGTTAACAGTGGCAATTTTTGCCCAGGTGTATTTTCAAAGACCTTCACAACCTCGGGCACGACATAGGTCAACAAGCCCGACACAATAACGATCGCCATAATGGTGAGAATTGCCGGATAGAACAGCGCCAGTTGCAGGCGCTGGTGTAAAATCTGGCGTGACTCGGTGTAATCGGCCAGCCGCTCCAGCACGGTATCCAGATGACCCGAGCGCTCACCCGCCGCGACGGTAGCGCGATAGAGATCGGGAAAGACATGCGGAAAATCACCCAACCCCTCGGCGAGGGTGTGACCCTCCATAACCTTCGCACGCACCCCCAGCATCAAACGTTTCAAACGCGCCTTCTCGGATTGGCGTGCAATAGTCGAGGTGGCTTCATCCAGGGGAATACCAGAGCGAGAGAGCGTCGCGAGCTGACGTGTCAACAGCGCCAGGTCGGTGGCACTGATGCCACGCCGCATACCCGCGCGAGAGTGACCACCCTTCTCCTTCTGCGCGACCTCTTCGACCGTCAATGGTGCCAGACCCTGCTCACGCAACTGCTGACGGATCTGCCGCGGTGAATCTCCTTCCAATACACCCTTTTTTTCGCGCCCGGCCTGATCCAGCGCGGTGTATTCAAAGGCACCCATAATTAATCCTCACGGGTAACGCGCAAAACCTCTTCTAACGAGGTCTCACCGAGCAGGATACGACGCACACCGTCCTGACGAATACTGGCTGTACTCCGGCGCAGATAGGCCTCCATCTGATGCTCTCCCGAGCCATCGTGGATCATGCTCCGCAGTGTTGGGTCGACCTCAATCAATTCATAGATACCCGTACGTCCGCGATAACCCAGGTGATTGCACTTGGGGCAACCCACGGCCTCATACATTGTTGGAGGATTCTCCGCGGGAATGCCGATCGCCTTGCACTCTGCCTCAGTGGGAGTATGTGGGCGTTTACAGTCATTACATAAAATACGAACCAGGCGCTGCGCCAGCACGCCGATCAGGCTCGACGAGAGCAGGAAGGGTTCGACTCCCATATCACGCAATCGAGTGACGGCACCGATGGCGGTATTCGTGTGCAAGGTCGACAGCACCATGTGACCGGTAAGGCTCGACTGCACCGCAATCTGCACGGTCTCAAGGTCACGTATTTCACCCACCATCACCACATCCGGGTCCTGGCGCAGGATCGCACGCAGACCGCGCGCAAAGGTCATATCCACCTTGGTATTCACCTGAGTCTGACCAATGCCATCAATATAATACTCGATCGGGTCTTCCACCGTCATGATGTTGCGAGTGGCGTTGTTTAATCTCTCCAAGGCGGCATAAAGCGTGGTGGTCTTACCCGAACCGGTTGGCCCCGTGACCAGAATGATGCCATGTGGTCGCTGGATCATTCGATCCATCACCACCATGGTCTCGGTGGCCATGCCAAGATTCTCCAGATTGAGTCGCCCGGCCTGCTTGTCGAGCAGACGCAATACAACGCGCTCACCGTGACCGGATGGCATGGTGGAGACACGCACATCCACCGCGCGACTGGCAATACGCAAGGAGATACGCCCGTCTTGGGGCAGACGCTTCTCGGCGATATCAAGGCGGGCCATGACCTTTATGCGCGAGGTAATGAGTGGCGCAATCGCCTTCTGCGGTTGTAACACTTCACGCATCACACCATCGACACGGAAGCGAATGACCAGACGATTTTCAAAGGGTTCGATATGGATATCGGAGGCATCTTCCTTGATCGCCTGTGCCAGGACGGCGTTGATCAAGCGAATGATCGGCGCGTCATCCTCGTTCTCCAGCAGGTCTTCCGGTTCACCCAGCTCCTGTGCAAGGCTGCTCAGGTCAACCTCTTCCCCCAAGCCCTCCATCATCTCGAAGGTCTGACCTGAGCGAGTCTCGTAGCTCTGTTGCATACGCCGGTCAAACTCGGCCTTGCTCAGTGGGTGCACTTTCAGCGGTTTACCAAAGTGACGCCGCAGCTCTAACAATATCTCGGGGGCCAATGTCTCACGACAACACAGATCGACATGATTGCCGTTGACGCCTTCCAACAAAACGCCATGACGCCGAGCAAAGGCAAACGAGAGGCTTACCCCTGCCTGCGCAATCCCGGCATCGACAAGTTCACTCAACGCACATCCTCCTGCTGAGGTGGCACCGCCAGCGCGCCACCGGCATTACCTTTGCCCTCGGTATAGGGTGGCGGCAGGTTGATGAAGTTTGGAATTTCAGGCATCACTGGCACCTCTGAGTTCGACATCATGGTCAGGCCACGCTCACGCATGGCAATTTGATGCTTACGCATAAAGGTATACTTGTCGTCAGTATATTTGGCTACCAGAGCGGGGTCTTTGAGAATAGTGGGATTCAGAAAGACCATCAGATTGGTCTTGACCTTGGTCGTCTTCTTGTAACGGAAGAGCCAGCCGAGGATCGGGATATCACCGAGACCCGGTACGCGCTGCTCCACCTCACTCAGGTTATCTTCAATTAGACCGCCCAGGACCAACACCTGACCGTCCTCAACCATTACGCTCGTTTTGATCGAGCGCTTGTTGGTAATCAGATCCACGCCGACCGAGCTGGTCGCGATGCTGGAGACCTCTTGTGCGACATCAAGCTTTACCGTGTCGCCCTCGTTGATCTGCGGTTTGATCTTGAGCGACAGGCCCACGTCCTGACGCTGTACCGTGTTAAACGGGTTCGCCACAGTGCTGCTGCCGCTGCCGCCTGTGCTGGAGTACTGGCCTGTAATAAATGGTACATTCTGGCCCACGACGATCTCCGCCTCGTGGTTATCCATAGTGACCAGTGATGGCGTGGAGAGAATGTTGGTGCCGGCATCGGCAGACAGCGCCCGCACCAGCGCCCCGATCTTGTTCGCACCCGTCAGGTCACCGATGGCCAGATTCAGACCATCCGCGATAGAGGGCGGGCTGGCCAACAGTCCGGTAATCGAACCACCGGCGGTAAAATTTACAATGCCTACTGGATTCTTTGTAGAGGAGCCATCAGCGGCCCACTGAATACCCAGTTCACGGGAGGCATTCTGTGAAACCTCGGCGATCACCGCCTCAACCAACACCTGCGCACGACGGATATCCAGTTTCTGAATCACACCACGCAGGGAGCGGAACACATCCGGTGGTGCATTGATGACGAGTGAGTTGGTATTCTCATCGGCCTGGATTGTCATCTTACTTCCGGGTGTTGCCGCCGCTGCGGCACCTTTGGTACCGCCAACGCTCTGGCTCACCCCGGTTAATACCGGCACCAGGTCCTTGGCCACGGCGTTTCTCAGATACACCACATGGGTATCACCACCGATATCCATTGGTGTATCCAGATGCAAGATAAGTGCGCGTAGACGCAGACGACTACTCTTATCCCCACCGAGCAAGATGCTGTTGGTACGATCATCCGCGATGAGTTTATTATCGGACTTTGGCTTGCCCGGCTCGGGTGTATCCAACTGGGTTACGATCCTCACGATGTCCGAGGCAATCGCATGTCGTAGCGGCATCACCTCAACATCATCGCCAGTGGCTTGATCAATGCGCTCAATGATACTCACCAGACGCGAGACATTATCGGCGCTATCAGAGATAAGCAAAATATTAGAGGCTGGATAAGCGGCCAAGTGCCCGCGCTGTGGAACCAGGGGCCTCAATATGGGGACAAGCTGCGCCGCATCGACGTATTTCACCTCAATCACGCGCGTGACAATCTCGTCGCCAATACCAGGATGTCGATTGCTCACGGTATCGATCGCATCTTGTTTGGCATCCGCCTCCGGGATGATCTTGATTACACCACGCCCCGGCACGGCGGCAAAGCCATGCACCTTCAGCACTGACATAAACACCTGATAGATGTCTGCGCTGTTCATGGGTTTCTGTGAAATGATGGTGACCTTGGCCTTTACGCGAGGGTCGACAATAAAATTCTTGCCCGTCTGCTTCGAGACCGCCTCAATGATGGTGGTGATGTCGGCATTGACGAAATTAAGCGTTATCTTTTGCTCCGCCGCCGAGACCATACTCGTGATCATTGCCATGGCCAGAACCAGGCCGAGTCGCGGCTTGTGCATGATCGAATTCTCCATCCTCATTTTTTAGCTTCCTGTCGG
>JAHEDA010000204.1 GCA_024641445.1 Gammaproteobacteria bacterium | reverse complement strand
CGATAACCAGGGTGATGGCGATAGGCGCGTGTTCCTTCTTGGCGCCGACGGCACCGGCAATGGCGATGGCCCCGGAGACACCACACACGGCACCACCGGCACCAAGTGTTGCGGCCAGACGGCGATCAAGCCCCATCTTTTTCGCCATGAAGAAGATGACCGTGAAGGTTGTAATAGAAACGATAGAGGCCTGCACGATCGCAACGGGACCCGCCCAGATGATCAGCGTGAAGGGCAGGGTAGCGCCCAGGAGTACGATACCCGTCTTGATGTAGTACTCAACCCGGAAGCCGGTATCCATCCACTTTGGGAGACGACCGAAATTGGAAATCAGCATTCCCAACAACAGCGCCAGCAGTGGGGGTTCCAGATTGAGGTTGGTTGCGGTCTTCGACTGCCCAACCACCATAATGACGATCGAGAAGATATAGATGAAGATAAACGAGGGGTAAAACTCGGAGAGTTTGTGACCCAAGGCCTTCATACTGACGCCGAAGATGATCGCCCACATAATGAATTGGGCAATGTATTGGCTGATGTGCTCGGAAAAGTGTTGGGAAACGACGGCGAAATCGGTCCACTTGCCGGGCGGGGTGATCGCTATCCATTTAATGCTGGAGCCGTTGGAAAAAAACAGGTAGGCAACGATGACGATGCCCAGTCCAAGCCAGATGGCCCACCAGTCTTCCTTGAGCCACAGTTCTTTCCAGCCCATGCTTTGTACGCGTTCACCCTGGCCACTTTCATTCCAGGCCTCGGTGGTCTTATCTGAATTACTCATGATTAGCTCCTCCAATGTTTAGTAGTCGTTATGACCTCTTCAACCCTGAAACACTGGCAAGCCGCACCGACCGGTTATAATCCCGATCTGGCCAGAGTCTTCGAACCTACGTTGTAATTGCTCTCATTCTCATTAACGTGGTATCGCTTACAACGCTATGTCTGAATCAGATTGAAGATTGTTATTTTTGTTACTGCATCTATGCCGCGATTGGTGCAATCACCACGGCGAGTATCGTTGCGAGGTGTTGCACCGGACCTATAATTGATTTAATAGCTGCATAAAAAGCAGGTAGAAGAATAATCACCCCCATATATAAAGTACATTTATCTTTTTTATGCACCAACCTTGACCAAGGTGTAGTGCTAGTCTACTGCACTCACAATGAAGTTAGTATTTAATAATATACCTATAGAGCGTTGAGGTGCCTGAATTTAATGCGTGGAAAATTTGGGGTCCGATCCGCCCGCGACGTGAGTGCGTAGTGGTGTAAGGTTACGACGGAGATTTAATCTGTACTATGTTAAGAGTTGTTTGGCCGGCCTGCCCTGCACAATGTCTGATGAATTGCGTCGTGTTCGCGTAAACCAATTAATGAGGTGTTGATGTCAGTAGAGCTCCTTGTACATCAGGACCCGATTGCCCCCGTCATCCTGGGTGTTACCGGTATTCTCTTCTTCGCCCTGCTCGGTCGTTATACTGCTCGCAAGCTGGGACAACCCTCCGTGTTAGGGGAACTCATCATGGGGGTTGTGCTGGGTTCGATGGGTTATTACCTCGGTTTTGATTTTATCTATATCCTGCGTGAGGGCGCGGCCATCTTTGATATGGTCTCGCTCAATCTCTCCGGTATGGATCTGCATCAGGCCGCCGTAACGGTGTTTGACCCGGTGGGCGCAGAAAAGATCTTGCTCATCCTGCATGGACCTAACGGACCGGCGCTGACACAGGTTGCACACACAGTGGATGTCTTCTCGCGCTATGGGGTGATCTTCCTGCTATTTCTGGTCGGTCTGCAAACCAGTGTCAGTGAGATGCGCGAGATCGGGTTGGAATCCGGGCGGGTTGCGATTGTCGGTGTCGTGGTGCCATTCGTCCTGGGCTTTGTGATGGCGCGGCTGCTAATGCCTGAGTTATCACTCAATGTCGATCTCTTCATCGCGGCGAGTCTCGGTGCCACCAGTATCGGCATCTCGGCACGGGTATTGGAAGACCTCGGGATGATGAATTCACGCGAGGCGCATGTCATCCTGGGTGCCGCAGTGTTCGATGATGTGTTAGGTCTAATCATGCTTGCGGTAGTCTCGGGGATCATTGTCTCGGGTGGTCTGGAGGTCGTGAACGTGCTGGCGATCCTCGGTTGGTCAGCCCTGTTTTTGACCGCTGCATTCTGGCTCGGTCCACTCTTTCTCAATTACACCATCCGCCTGGTACATCGGCTGGACCTGGCCGAGGCCAAACTCTTTATCTCGTTTCTGTTTGTCATGGCACTGGCGTGGCTGGCCAACTTCGTCGGCCTCGCCACCATCATCGGTGCCTTTGCCGCCGGGGTGATCCTGCACGATGGTTACTTCGTACATTGGGGTGATGTGCAACGGCACAAGGTCTCGATTCGAGACCTGATTGCACCCCTGGAGACCATCCTGGTGCCCATCTTTTTTGTACTCATGGGGATTCAGGTCAAGTTGGAAAGCTTCTTTGACCTGCATGTATTGGGTATGGGTAGCGGACTGATCCTGGCGGCCATTGTCGGCAAGGTCGTGAGTGGACTCGCCGCGAGTCGCGCCTCAAACCGACTCGCCATTGGGTTTGGCATGATGCCGCGTGGCGAGGTGGGACTCATCTTTGCCTCCATTGGCAAGACCCTGGGGGTGATCGGCGACACCCTCTTTGCCGCGGTCGTTCTGATGGTGATTGTTACCACCCTGCTGGCACCCCCCTTGCTCAAGGCCGTTTTAGGTCAGAAAACCCCTAATGATATGGATGATTAGGCATAAGATTTTGGTCGCACGGCTTGAAGGCTAGCGCCTATACCTATATATAAGGTTTTACTAATGAATCCCAGGAGATATCCCAATGAGCAAATACGGCTTTGATGTGAAATTTAAGGGCAGCTTCGACAACGCGGTGACCCGAGTCACCGAGGAACTGCAAAAGGAAGGGTTTGGCGTGCTGACCGAGATTGACGTTAAGGCCGTCATGAAGAAGAAGCTCGACCTCGACAAGCGCCCCTACAAGATCCTCGGCGCCTGTAACCCGGTGCTGGCCAATAAGGCCCTCACTGCGGAAGAAGACATTGGCCTGTTGCTCCCCTGCAATGTCGTGGTGCGCGAGAATGAGGACAAGTCCGTAACCGTTGCCTTCATGGACCCGTCGGCCGTCCTCACCCTGGTGGAACAGGCGGGTGTGCATGAACTGGCCGCTGAGGTGAAGGGGAAATTGCAACGCGTGCGTGATGCACTGAAATAAGGTCCGCGACCGTTAAATCGAAACAAGGCCCGCGCATGCGGGCCTTGTTGTTTGTGCACAGACAGCAGGGTGTCTGTTAACAGACAGTTTCCAAAGGGGCATTCGCCTAACTCACTGAAAATAATGTAATCACAAAATGGCAAGCCGCTTGCTATGGACTCTCTGATAAAAATCAGAAACAGGGGAGAACACCATGCGCAAGTTATTGTGGGTGCTGCCAGGCATGTTGGCGACCGCGAGTGTCGCGGCTGAAGAACCTATCGTTACAGACGAAGTAACCATTACTGCTACACGTGAGGCGGAGCCACTCAAAGAGTCGCCTCACAGCGTCGGTGTGGTGGATCAGAAAGAAATTGATGCCGTGAAACCGGGTCACCCCTCGGAGATCATGGGGCGCATCCCCGGTGTCTATATCGACGTTACGGGCGGCGAAGGTCACATGACGGCGATCCGCCAGCCCATCACCACCAGCCCGGTCTATCTCTATCTCGAAGACGGTGTGCCGACACGCTCTACCGGTTTCTTCAATCACAATGCACTGTATGAAGTGAACCTGCCCCAGGCGGGGCGCATTGAGGTACTCAAGGGGCCGGGCTCGGCACTCTATGGTAGTGATGCCATCGGTGGCGTTGTCAACATTGAGACCCGCGCCTCACCGCTACAACCCGAGGCATCCATAGATGCGGAGCTGGGGATATTTGGTTGGCGTCGTCTGTTGTTGGATGCGGGCACAACCGTTGGTGATGACGGCTATCGTGGCGATGTGAATCTCACCCACACCGATGGCTGGCGCAAGTCCACAGGCTATGACCGCCAGAGTTTCACCGGGCGTTGGGACCTCACACTCAAGAGCGGCGCGAGTTTGAAGACGGTACTGGCCTATTCCAATATCGATCAACAGACCGCTGGCACCTCGACCATCTCCTACGACGATTACATCAATAACCCGACCGAAAACTACACACCGATCTCCTATCGCAAGGTAGGCGCATTGCGCTTATCCACGGCTTATGAAAAGGAGACAAGTGACAGCCTGCTGAGCATTACGCCCTATGCTCGCGTCAACAGTATGGAGTTATTGGCGAACTGGTCGCTCGGATATGACCCGACCGTGTACCAGACTAACAACAACTCACTGGGTGTGTTGGCCAAGTATCGACGTGACTTCGTACCCCTGCGTACCCGTCTGGTCACCGGTGTGGATGTGGATTACAGCCCCGGCGGACGTTCCGAGCAGAGTATCACTCCCACCAAGGTTGGCGGCATCTATTCAAGCTATACCTTAGGATCAAGCGTATATGACTATGCGGTGGCCTTCGAGGGCGTGTCACCCTACGCCCACCTGGAGTTTTCACCCACTGATAAGTGGCGTGTTACCACCGGCGTGCGCTATGACATGTTGCGCTACGTCTATGACAATCACATTGATAGCTCGGTCGTTACGGTAGGTTCACTCAATTATTACCAGGTGGCCGACACCACCATGGACTTCAGCCAGTTAAGTCCCAAGCTGGGTGCGACCTATGAATTCTCAAAGGAACTCTCCGGATTCATGGCCTACCGTGAGGCCTTCCGTGCGCCGTCGGAGGGACAGATATTCCGCGCCGGCAAGGCCGCCACCACGACAAACCTCAAACCCGTAAAGGTGCAGAGTGTCGAGACTGGCCTGCGTGGCAAGCGTGAGGACTGGCGTTATGACCTCTCGCTGTATTACATGC
>JAHEDA010000203.1 GCA_024641445.1 Gammaproteobacteria bacterium | reverse complement strand
ACGGCGGCTTCATTCAGGACGGGGAGAATGATCGAAAGGCGCATTACCTAGCAGCAACCAATACTGCCACATTGCTTGAGTTCAACCCCCTTGTTCTCGCGAATGCCACGCCGTGTACCGCTGGGCGCGCACCACAGGAGTGGCTCGATCACCTGTGCCGGTGGCAGGCCAATAAAGTCGGCGCGGTAGGGCCCATCAGTTATGAGTTGATAGGTACGTTCACACACCGCCATCCGCTCGCCCCGATAATAGACATGGCCCTCATCGTCGAACACCGAGGCATAGGGCCCCCGATAGATCACCGCATGGCCTTTATCCAGACAGGGCTCGGCAGAGGGTTTGACCGCCGTGAGTGTCACAGAGCGAAACTCAATCCCCTCTACAACACGCCAGGGAGAGGTATCCCATTTATCGTAGGCAATGGCCACGAAACCTGCATCGGCAAAGGCCTTGCTGAAATCAAACTCCTGATAGGCACCGGAGATACAACCGCTCCATAGTTCCGGGTCGGCCTTCAGGTGTTCAGGCGCAATCTCGTCACTGACGATATCCGAAATCGCGACGCGACCTCCTGGTTTTAATACACGAAATATCTCGCGCAACATCTGTGACTTTTCTGTATCACTCACCAGATTGAGCACGCAATTCGAGATGACCAAATCGACCGAATTATCGGCAATCAGCGGGCTATTCAATGACTGCTCCCGTTTCCATGCCTCTAATCTACCTAGCGACACGGCATCGTTCACCGGGGAGCTTGCGAGATGACGCTCCATCGCATCGACATCAAGCGCAAGATTCTGGATATACCCCTTCACAAATCGCAATGTGACACCAGGAAGGCTTTCTTGTATGGCACTCTGATATTTTCTGGCCAGGGCCAGCATATCGTCGTTCATATCGATACCGATGACAGTGCCTTCAGGCCCCACCATCTGCGCGGCCATGTAACATATCTTGCCGCCGCCACTACCGAGGTCCAGCACGACATCACCTGGACGAACATAACGCGAGGGGTCACCGCAGCCGTAATCGCGCTGCAGGATCTCCTCTGGCAGAATTTTCAGTAGCGAGGCATCGTAATCCACCGGACAACACAACTCGGCCTGCGTCTCGTGTGCACCGTCGCTATAACGGGCCAGCACTGCCTGTTCAACATTCATTACCCTTCTCCTCACCTAATCTCACTCAACGCACCACCACAGCTACTCCCCTGCCCGGCGGTACATCCATAACAATGTTCTGCAACCGTAATCGGTAGATTTTTCAGGTCCTGCTGGCGGAGGTCTCTCAAATGCGTTTTTGCCAAGCCGCGTACCTGTAGCGGCATATCCAACATCTGGTTGAAGTCACAGTCATAGAGATACCCCTGCCAATCCACACTGAGCAAACTACGACACATGACCGTCGACAGATTCTCCACTTGATGCGCCGATTTTAACAAGTGCATATAGGACGCAAACTCACCGCGCTGAAGCAAGCTACTACCGAAGCGTTTGATCGGCATATTGGCCAGACTGAAGAGCTGATTGAACTCGATGCCAAATCGCCCTCGCAACTCACGCTTGTAGTCCAGTTCCAATTGCCCTTGCGGTGGAGGCAGCACTGCCCCACCCGGGTTATAGACAAGATTCAACAGTAAACTACTATCAGGCATTCCATAACCCAAGGCATTGAGTCGTTGCAGCCCAAGGATACTCCGCGCATAGACGCCCTCCCCACGCTGTGCATCCACATTCTCAGGGAGATAGCAGGGCATCGAGGCGATAACCTGTACTCGTTGCTGGGCCAGAAACTCGGCCAGATCTCCCTGTCCCGGCTCAGAAAGGATGGTGAGGTTACAGCGATCCAACACCTGCGCGCCAAGTTCACGCGCCGCGCTAACGAGATAACGGAAATGGGGATTCAGTTCGGGGGCCCCCCCCGTCAGGTCCAAAGTCTCGATAGAGTGACCTTCGATGATGCGCAAAACCTCATCGACCGTTTCACGCGACATCTGTTCCTTTCGCTTGGGGTTGGCATTCACATGGCAGTGTAGACACTGTTGATTGCAACGATATCCAAGATTTACCTGCAAGGTCGTCAGGGCAGTGCGCCTGATTTGAGGAAAATCACTCTGTTGTAGTAGCGCTCGGGTATCACGCATGGAGGAAACGACTCGCTCGTTTATCTTCGGCCCATGAGGGTGTCATGGCGGTGGACATTAAAATGCACAGGTGGCGGCCCGGACTGCAAGCGTTCGATCACGGCGGCCTCATTTAATAACGAGGTTAAGCTCACGGCAGGCTGTTGGGCCTGCTGCAGTGGGAGTCTACGGAGCAGCTCATGCCGATTCGCCACGACAAAATAGCCTTCACTGCTGAGCAATCCATCCGCCAACTGTAGCGCCTCATCCAGATAGCGCCACGCCCCATGGCGTTTACGACGCAGGCATAATTGCCCCCGGAGAAAGGACGCAAAGGCCCGGGCACGCCGATTGGAGAGTCTCCCATACAGAGAGAGAAACATCCCATCGATATCCTCTCCCCTTTCATCCGCCAATATGATCTGCTGTAACTGCCTTATGTAACCGTGTTGCTTAATGGCAACGGTAGGCCCTAGAGCCTCAGGTAGCCAGGTACTCAGGGATAGCACAGTAATCACCCTCCTGCTTGCAATGAAATTACGTCGCCACTTGCATCTATAGGGATTAAGTCTAGACTCTTGCTCATAAACTACTATTCAAGCGATTGATTGAATTATAGAGTAATTGTGTCAGGATACCTAGCATGAACAAATCCGGCTTCAAGACCGAGTTGTTTGAACAGTTTGCCCGCATAGGCAAGGCACTCTCCAGTGGTAACCGGCTGGAAATGCTTGAATTTCTAGCCCAGGGGGAGCGAAATGTCGAGGCCCTCGCCCAGGTCTGTCGACTGACGGTCGCCAATACCTCGCGCCACCTCCAACTCTTGCGTCAGGCCGGGCTTGTGAGCGCACGCAAACAGGGACAACAGGTCTATTACTGCCTTAACAGCGATGACGTAGTAGAAATATTGGATATACTACGCCGGGTGGCGGAAAGACATCTGACTGAGGTCGATCACTTGGTCAGGCTCTATCTCACCGTAAAGGACGCACTGGAACCGATCCCGGCGAGAGAGCTCTTGCAGCGCGTGCAAAAGGGGCTTGTGACGGTACTGGATGTCCGTCCAGTGGAGGAGTACTCGGCAGGTCATGTGGCCGGTGCCATCAATATTCCCCTGGAACGGCTGAAGGAACACTTGGCCCATCTCCCCACCGAGCGCGAAGTCATCGCGTATTGCCGGGGACCTCACTGCATCCTGGCCTATGACGCCGTCGCAGAATTACGCAAACAGGGACTCCAGGCACGGCGACTTGAATTTGGGTATCCGGAGTGGAAACTCGCCGGGCTGCCAACCGAACAGACCACCATCGAATAAGACACGAGGTTATATAGATGAAATGGCTCGATTCCTTACCGTTGACTCCCCTGCTCATTATGAGTGTTTTACTGGCGCTGGCGCCCTTTAACCCCGAGCCCCACCTGGTCGAAAAGGTTCGCATGCTGTTTGCGGGGACGCTGACACGGCCACTGGATATCTTTGATTTATTTCTACATGCCACCCCCCTAACGCTGCTCGCAATCAAGTTGTTTCGGCGTGTGACAGGGCGTAGCGTAAATAATGACTCATCCCTCATCCCCTGAAACAAGACAGCGCAAGCGACTGTTATTTGTCTACAATGCGGACACTGGCGTGTTCAACGCCGCGTTAGACATCGCACACAAGATATTTTCTCCCTCGACCTATTCCTGCCAGCTCTGCGCCCTGACCCATTCATACTTTGAGGTGCGTGCGGCATGGCAGACATTTGTGCCGCAGCTTGAGGCCGACTGCGAATTTATGCACCGCGATGAATTCCGAAGAGTCTATCCGGAGATTGAGGTAGAGCTACCGGCTATCTTTATCCGGGTTCAGGAACGAGTTGATGTGTGGATGTCAAATATCGAGATTGCGAATTGTGCTGACCTGCCACAACTCATGCAAATGATTAGCAGGAAGCTAGATACCGCCTGAGCCATTGCCACTGTCTGGCAATTTCTGCGGCCACGAGCGAATATGGATGTCGCGCTGCGGGAATGGAATCTCAATAGCGTTAGCACGAAAGGCCGCATCAATTGCAAAATTCATATCACTGGTAACACGCACCCGCTCGTCAATATTTCTGACGTAACAACGCAGCTCAAATTCCAGGGCACTATCACCGAAATGGCGGAACAGAACCTCGGGCTCACGCGAAAGCTTATCCGTAATAACCGAAGGATGCTCGCGTGCGATCTGCAAGAGTAATTCCTTAACCTTCTTTGTATCACTGCCATAGGCGACAGTGACCGGGAGACGTAGGCGACCCCGGGTATCCTGTAGCATCCAGTTCGTTACCTGACCCGCCACAAGCTCTGAGTTCGGAACGATCACATCTGCCCGGTCAAACGTCTGAATCTGGGTGGAACGAATGCGGATTCGCTTTACATAGCCCTCAGTGTTACCCACGATGATCCAGTCGCCGGTCTTTATGGGGCGTTCAAACAGCAGGATCAAACCCGAGACGAAATTATTAACGATATTTTGCAGGCCAAACCCAATACCTACAGATAATGCGCCGGCAATGATCGCAAGATTAGTGAAGTCCACTCCCGCAACACTCAAAGAAATTAAAAGTGCTACAGCGAAACCAACATAGCCGGAGATGGTTGCAAAGGCCTCACGCGCACCCCGCTCGATGTGCAAGCCCTCCAACCAGCTTCGTTCGAGGCGGCTTCGCACCCATCCATTAATCGTCATTACCAGAGTAAAGATGACTATAGCCAGAAAGATCTTCACCGGCACAATGCGGAGCGAACCCACCATAAAGCCATCGGTAAAGACCGCAAGCAGGTCCTGAATGACAACCTCGGGGATACTCCACATGCGCAACAAGACCAGACCGAG
>JAHEDA010000202.1 GCA_024641445.1 Gammaproteobacteria bacterium | reverse complement strand
TCTCCCCATCCCCGAGACCGCCGTCTGGCGTTTGGAGACCCTTGGTCGTTTGTTCGGACTGAGTCCAGCGCCCGCGGCAACGTGTCGGGTGTTGGAATTCGGTTGTGCCAGCGGAGGCAATATCCTCCCGATGGCGTGGCAGTGTCCTGACTCGGCGTTCGTCGGTATCGAATTGGCGGAAAATCAGGTGCAGGTTGGGCGGGCGCAGATTATCGAATTGGGTTTGGAAAATATCCAATTACTTCAGGCAGATATTCTGACATTAGATGTTAAGGCCCTGGGTAAGTTTGATTACATCATTGCCCACGGTGTTTATTCATGGGTCCCGGCAGCGGTGCGCCTGCGCATGCTGGAGCTCTACAAACAGCTTTTGAACCCGCATGGCCTGGGTTTTATCAGTTATAACACCCTGCCAGCCTGGCGCACCCGTGGTGCGATGCGCGAGATGTTACAGTATCACGTTCGCGATATTCCTTCACCAACAGCTCGTCTGGAGGCGGTACGGCAATTCCTCAGTGTGATGGAGGGGGTCTACAGCAACAATCCATCACCACTGGCGCAATTTTATGTGGAAGAGTGTCAGGTATTGCAGCGGGCTCACCCTAGTTATATCTATCATGAATACCTGGAGGAAGATAACAACGCTTTCTATTTTGAAGATGTGCAAAATGAGCTGGGTAACTTCGGTCTACGTTACCTGTGTGAGAGTAATCTAAATACCATGTTTGGCTCAGCTCTTGGTGACGAAGTCGAGACGTTTCTTGAGGGGGTTCCGATAACAAAGCCGCAGGAACAATACCTGGACTTCCTGCGGCTGCGACCATTTCGGCAGACAATAATCTGTCACGCAGAGGTGGTACCAAATTACGAAATAGGGTTGGAGGATCTGGATCGATTCGCTGTCTATTCGAAGTTGTCCAGCCCTGCCAAGGAGATTAGCAGCGGTAACAAGCCACAATCATTTGCCAATGCTGAAGGTAGACAGTATTCCGTATCACACCCCCTGAGCAAATTGGCTCTGCTGGAGATGCAGAGGGTCTATCCTGCCGCGCTCGCGTATACAGAGTTGTGGCAGAGGCTCCAAGCACAGGTTAAGGATGCGCGTTTACTTACGAATGCAGCACAGGTGGAATGGCGCAATGAGATGCTAGGACTCTTCCTGCGCGATGGTATACGTCTGGTGGTAGAGCCACGAACACCTGTCGAGGAGGGTATGAGTGACAGACTAAAGATCACCTCCCTGGCGCGACAGCAGGCAGAAAACGGTGAACATTTGAGTAGCTGTTGGCATGATATTGTGCAGCTGGATGAGTTTGGTCGTCGCTTGCTCGGTTATCTGGATGGGTCAAGAACACGTACCAAAATTATTGATGCCCTGTTAATAGATGTACAGAACGGTCTCCTGGTGCTACCAGGAAGTCACGATAAAAACCCGGGAAGGCTGCGACAAGAACTACAGAACAATTTAGAACGATTAATAATCGTCTTTAAGAGACAGGGGATATTCACAGGGCTGGAATAAAACTAACGTATATATAGTCATCTTAATAGTCGTGCGTCATTGGCGTTTGAATGTCGGGCGATCATCTGCTAGACTCGGTTGACATTCATAAATAACCCGCTGGTGCTGCGGAGTAACCAACGGTTGATGAGATGTCACAATTTAAACATACATCCTGTCTCCATCCGCGTTTCATGCTAGTTCTTTTGCTCAGCACCCTTCTGGTGCGCGGCGTTTACGCTTTTGTACCATCACCGCAAATATCTGCCCCACAACTGGTCACGGCGGGATATTTTCAATTGAACTGGACATCATCCGTCAGCGGGGCACCAGAATTCCAGGTACAAGAATCACTCGGCCCCAGTTTATTGCCTTGGCGAACTATCTACACGGGTACGGACCGCGCGCGCGTAATGAGTGGGAAGCCGAACGGGACGTTTTATTACCGCATTCGTCTACTTGGTGAGAATGTCTCGGGCTGGAGTGCGCCAATCGCCGTGTCGTCACGGCATCACCCTTTGTCGCGCGCGATCAGCTTCTTTCTCGTTGGTGCAATGGTATTTCTGCTAACCCTTACACTTATCCTGCATCCCCGGCATCTGAGTCGCGATTGAGTTAGGCATGGAGATGCTCAAGGTAAATTTCCCGCGGTTGCAGGCAGATATTGAGGCCTTGGCAACAATCGGGCGAGAATCTGACCATGGCCTTTATCGTATGGCCTTCTCCGATGGTGATATGGCAGGTCGAAAATGGTTGTTGCAACAGGCGGAGGTTGCTGGACTTAACGCGCATGTCGATGGTGCGGCAAACATTCACTTACACACCCGCCAGCAAAAAGATATCGCGAGTGTAGTAACGGGCTCGCATATTGACACGGTGCCAGGTGCCGGGCATCTGGATGGTGCGTTGGGTGTGTTAGTGGGGCTAGAGTGTCTGCGCTCAATTCAAGCCCAGGGATTTGCGACGAAGCGTCCATTAGAGTGTATCGCCTTCACCGATGAAGAGGGACGCTTTGGCGGAATGCTCGGCTCTCAGGCCATGTGTGGCCTATTGTCACCAGAGTACGTACTCGGTGCCGAAGACCTCAATGGCATGAAGTTGCAGAGCGCGATGTCGGCACAGGGTCTCAATGCCATGGATATCTTGCGTGCTCAACGGCGGGCGGATTCGATGCACGCCTTTGTCGAGTTACACATTGAACAAGGCCCGGTATTGGATCGCCAGCAGAAGAGTATTGGTCTGGTCGACAGTATTGCCGGGCTTTTCCGCTGGCAGGTGCGATTGATTGGTGAGTCGAATCATGCCGGAACGACACCGATGGACATGCGACGCGATGCGTTGCAAGGGCTGGCTGAGACCTCAGGTGAGATTTCACGGATATTGGAAGAGTATGGCAGTCCCCGTAGTGTGGCCACGATTGGTCACGTTGAGTGTTATCCCGGAGCGGCCAATGTAGTGCCTGGGCGCGTCGTCTTCTCCCTCGATGTGCGCGATACCGATGCCAGGGTTCTCAAGGATTTGGCAGATGCCTTTCGGCGTGCGATTGCTGCTATAGCTCGGCGACGTGAACTTATGTTCGAGTTTGACGTGATGAGCGAGATTGCGCCGGTCAAGTGTGACACAGGGATATTAAACACCATCGAGCATGTAAGCAGGGCATTGGGTGTTGAACACCTCCGAATGCACAGCGGTGCCGCACATGATTCTCAGTTTATGGCGCGCCTGACACGTACCGCGATGATTTTTGTCCCGAGTAAGGCTGGCAAGAGTCACTCTGCCGCAGAGTGGACGGCCTGGGAGGATATCGAACACGGTGCCAATGTGTTGCTAAACACACTCTACCGATTGGCGATGGAATAGATGTCTGAGGATTACAAAAAAACTGACCTGCAGGGTCTTAATGAGGAATTCCTGCACATCGACCCGTTGGAAGAGGCCTATCGTGAGTTTATGCATGATGATGCGGCCTTACGCCGTTCGCTGGCGCAGCATCATACGGCACTGCTGGTGATCGATTTACAGTTTCTTGATGCCGCACCAGGGCATGGCGTCTTTGCCGATGCGGCGCGTTCAGGTGTACCGATAGAGGCGCAGGAGTACTACTTCAAACGTCTGGACCATGTGGTGTTGCCCAATGTACGACGGCTGCAGGATACCTTCCGTGAGCGCAAGCTGGAGGTGATCCACACGCGTATTCAGTCCCTGACGCAAGGCGGACGTGATCGTAGTCCTGGTCACAAGCGACTCAATTTACACGCCGCCCCGGGTTCAAAAGAGGCCGAGTTTCTGCCGGAGGTCGCGCCCAAGGGTGATGAACTGGTGATCAACAAAACCGCCAGTGGTGTCTTCAATGCCACCAATATCGAATACATCCTGCGTAACATGGGCATCAATGCCTTGTTTGTCTGTGGTGTCTATACCAATGAGTGTGTTTCAACCACGGTGCGTGATGCGAGTGACCGGGGCTTTTATACCACGCTTATCAATGATGCCTGCGCCACCGTGACGCCCGAGTTACACAATGCGACACTGGCGACGATCCGCGATCGCTATGCGCGGGTACTCACGACGGATGAGGCCGTGAGTGAGATCAAAAAGGCGGTAGCACGATGAGTTCAATCCATCAAAACGCTATTCTCGATACACAGACCGGTTGGTTGATCCTGGCCGGATTCAGTGTGTTATGGATCGCCCTGGGGTGGTTGTGGGGGCGTCGTGCCAAACAGCTGGATGAATATATGTTGGCGGGTCGTAATGTGGGGATGGCGCTCGCTGTGGCGACGACCATGGCGACCTGGGTGACCAGTAATACCACGATGGCGGCGCCACAGTTGACCTTCCAACTTGGTATCTGGGGCATGGTTGGGTACTCGCTCGGGGCAGTGGGTCTGTTGATGTTTGCACCACTGGCGCGACGTATCCGTGAATTGATGCCGCACGGCTATACCAGCGGTGATTTTGTTCGTCTGCGCTATGGCAAACTGAGCTGGCGGATATTCCTGGCCATTTCGCTTTTTTATGGTTTTGGCTGGTTAGTGAGTCTGGGTATGGCAGGTGGCGTGTTAATCAATGCACTCACTGGTATTCCTTATGAATATGGTATGACGGTGATCCTTGTCATCTGTGTGCTCTATACTCTGTTAGGTGGACTGCGTGCGGTGATAGGCACCGACTTTATCCAGACCGTCGTGATTTTAGTTGGTGTTATTGCCTTGGCGTGGTTGGCCATGCACAAGCTTGGATTCAGCGAGATTCACTCCGCCGTGGCGCAGGAGCGTCCGGAGCTGCTTAATCTGCTCATGCCCGCCGCGATCATGTTCCTGTTTAACAATCTTCTGTTTGGTGTGGGAGAGATATTCCACTCCAATGTCTGGTGGAGTCGTGCCTTTGCCTTCCGTGCAGGCGTGGGATTTCCTGCCTATCTAACTGCGGGTGTGATGTGGCTACCGATTCCTATCGTGGCAGGCTTCATCGCCCTTGCAGCACCGGCACTGCATC
>JAHEDA010000201.1 GCA_024641445.1 Gammaproteobacteria bacterium | reverse complement strand
ACCATTACCGAGGCACTACCCAATTCCCTGCGCGGCGAGCTGTCGCCCGCCGTTACTGCCCAGTCCCGTATCGCCTGACCCCCATTATCGAATTGCACGACCGATCCCCATTTGAGTACACAACTGAAATCTGCTGATTTGGTCCTGGAGCCGTCCGACAACCGGCGCCTCGCCAACCTATGTGGCCAATACGACGAGCACCTGCGCCAGATCGAGCGTCGTCTCGGGGTGGAGGTGAATAATCGTGGCAATATCTTTCGCGTCATTGGCGAACCCAGTTCGGTCAAGGCGGCACGCGAGGTCATTCGCAATCTCTATAGCGAGACCGAGCGTGAGACCATCAACCCGGCAATGGTCAATCTGTTGTTGCAGGAGTCCGGGGTTGAGTCGCTGGTACAAGAGGGTGTCAAATCGACTGTCGAGGTGGTGATCCAGACCAAGCGGACGACCGTGCGCGGGCGTGGCCCACACCAGTGTCAATATCTTGAAAACATCCTGAAGTATGATCTCAATTTCGGGATTGGCCCGGCGGGTACCGGCAAGACCTATCTGGCCGTGGCCTGTGCCGTGGATGCCCTCAACCGCGATGCAGTACGACGGATCGTGTTGACACGTCCCGCCGTGGAGAGCGGTGAGCGACTGGGATTTTTGCCGGGGGACCTGGCGCAAAAGATCGACCCCTATCTGCGCCCGTTGTACGATGCCCTGTATGAGATGCTCGGTTTTGAGCAGGTCGCCAAGTTGATGGAGCGCAATATTATCGAGGTGGCACCCCTGGCCTTCATGCGTGGCCGCACCCTCAATGACGCCTTCATCATCCTGGACGAGGCGCAGAACACGACCGTGGAACAGATGAAGATGTTTCTGACTCGTATTGGCTTTGGTTCCACTGCGGTGGTGACGGGTGACGTGACCCAGATCGACCTGCCACGTGGGCAGGCCTCTGGCCTGCGTCAAGCCGTAGAGGTGCTGAAGGACATCAAAGAGATCAGCTTCACCTTCTTCACCGCCAAGGACGTAGTCCGACACCCACTGGTGCAACTAATTGTTACGGCCTATGACCGCAGCGATGAACTCAGTGGTGGAGACCGCCGGTGATCGAACTCGACGTGCAGCGTGCGGTGGAGGGTGCCGAGATACCCTCGAATGATGCCCTGGAACGCTGGGTCGAGGCCGCCATGCAGGGACAACGTGCCGAGGCCGAGTTGACCATCCGTATTGTCGATGAGGTCGAGAGCGCGGAATTGAATACACAATATCGACATAAGCCGGGTTCGACCAATGTCCTGTCGTTTCCCTTTGACTGTCCACCCGAGGTGGAACTGAATTTGCTTGGTGATATGGTGATCTGCGCACCCGTGGTGGCGCGTGAGGCGGCAGAGCAGGGTAAGCGATTGGAGGATCACTGGGCGCACATGGTGGTGCACGGTACCTTGCATCTCCTTGGCTTCGACCATATTGACGCGGCCGACGCCGAGGAAATGGAATCCTTAGAAATTGATGTTTTGGAAAAGATGGGCATATGCAATCCGTACAGAGAAATCGAGTTATGAGTGAAGAACGCGCCAGTAGCGCATCCAAAGATGGTAAACCGCGATCGTGGCTTGAGCGCCTCGGTCAGGTCTTGCAGGGTGAACTCAAGGACCGTCAACAGCTATTGACCGTCTTGCGCGATGCGCGCGAGAACAATCTCATCGACAGCGATGCCATGGGCATGATTGAAGGCGTGCTGGAAGTCGCCGAGATGCAGGTGCGCGATATCATGATCCCGCGTTCACAAATGGTGGTCGTGGATCGCGATAGCAAGCCGGAGGAGATCCTGCCGGTGCTGCTCAAGTCCGGGCACTCCCGCTTTCCGGTGATCGGTGATAACAAGGATGAGGTTATCGGAATCTTGCTGGCCAAGGACATGCTCTCATTCTTTGCCGGTGGTGAGAGCCGCAAGCTGAATCTGAAAGAGGTGCTGCGCCCGGCAGTATTTATCCCCGAGAGTAAGCGACTGAATGTCCTGCTCAATGAATTTCGTAGCAACCGTAATCATATCGCCATCGTGGTGGATGAGTATGGTGGTGTCGCAGGGCTGGTTACGATCGAAGACGTGCTGGAGCAGATCGTGGGCGATATCGAGGACGAGCACGATATCGACGAGGATATGTTTATTTTGGAGCACAGTGATGGCCATTGCACCGTCAAGGCCATTACCCCAATCGAGGATTTTAACGAACACTTTGAGACGGATTTCAGTGATGAAGAGTTCGATACCATTGGCGGCCTTGTGTTGAACGCACTTAGCCACATGCCCAAGCGTGGTGAACAGGTAACGCTGGGTGCCTTTTGTTTTAAGGTCCTGCGTGCCGACAGCCGCCGAGTCTATCTCCTGCAGGTTACGCGCCTGACCGAACCCGTTCAGACTGAGACCGCAGGAAAGGAAAAGAGTGAGTAGCTCCCCCCCTCGCGGTGCCTGCTGGACGCATCGCCTGCTTGCCTTGCTTGCAGGTTCGTTACTGCCACTGGCCTTTGCGCCGATCTCGTTTTACCCCCTCGCCATCGTCATGCCTGCGCTGATGTTCTCGTTGTGGGCGCAACACTCACCAAAAGAATCGGCATGGCTGGGGTTTTTCTTCGGTCTGGGCCTCTTTGGTGTCGGTGTCTCATGGGTCTATGTGGCGATCCACGACTTCGGTTTTACACCGGTTCCAGCCGCAGTTCTCCTGACTATACTGTTTGTCTCCTTTCTCGCCCTGGTCCCGGCTATTCAGGGCTATGTAGGCGCGCGGCTGTTGCAGGGACAGACTGTGGCCGTGCGTTGGCTGGTGGTATTGCCCGCCGTGTGGGCCTTATTTGAATGGTTGCGTGGCTGGGTCCTAACCGGCTTTCCCTGGCTCAACCTTGGTTATAGCCAGATCGATAGTCCACTTGGTGGGTTTGCACCGGTGCTGGGTGTGTATGGCGTAAGTTGGTTGGCCGCACTGAGTGCGGGGATGTTGGTGATGCTCTGGTATTCAAACGGGCGCGTGCGCATACACCTGCTGCTTGCTATGGCCGGTCTCTGGGGCTCGGCGGGCCTGCTGAATTTTGTTAGTTGGACCGAGCCAACATCACACCCCCTGCGCGTGAATATTGTGCAGGGCAATGTACCGCAGCTGACCAAGTGGGACCCCGATAAGATGCAGGCCAATCTTGATGCCTATCGTGAGCTTACCCTCAAGCATCTGGATGCGGATCTGATCATCTGGCCAGAAAACTCGGTCACGGTATTTTATAGCGATCTCGAGAAGAGCTTTTTTGACCCTCTTTTCAGGCTGGTGCATGCCAAGGGTGCAGAGTTGATCGTCGGTGCGCCAGTCATGGGCGCAAATCCTGAACAGTATTACAGCAGTATGGTGAGCCTGGGGGCGACCCCGGGCGTCTTCAACAAGAAGCACCTCGTCCCCTTTGGCGAGTTTATGCCGATGCAGTCGCTGTTGCGTGGACTGGTTGCCTTTTTCGATCTGCCGATGTCGGGCTTTAGTGCCGGTGCCGAGAATCAGCCACTGTTGCACGCGGCGGGGCAACCCTTGGCAACGAGTATTTGTTATGAAGACGCCTTCGGAGAGGAGTTGATCACCCAGTTACCCGAGGCGACACTTTTGCTCAATGGCAGCAACAATGCCTGGTACGGTGATTCACTCGCGCCGCATCAGCACCTGCAGATATCACGCATGCGCGCACGTGAGACGGGACGCATGCTGATGCGTGCGACGACCAACGGGATATCCGCGATTGTCGATCAGGATGGCAGGATCTTGCAGCGTTCACCCCAGTTTGAGGCCTCTGTACTCAAGGGTATCGTGCAGCCGCGCCGGGGCAGCACACCCTATGTGATGTGGGGCAACTGGCCAGTGCTCGTCATCGTGTTTGGCCTGTTGGCTTACGCTGTGTGGCGTGTGCGGAGGTTTAAAATTTCATAGCCGAATTAAAAAAATACAGGGCGTGAGCGTGATACACACCCTCACGCCCTATCAGGTGATTGCACGAGGCCGTGCAGTACCGCGCTAGTTGACCGAGAAATCCTTACGAAACACCGTACCATGACACTTCGGACAGGGTGGAATGTGGCCGGTCTTCTCGAAGTGCAGCAACTCACCACACCCGTTACACCTCAACACCCCGATACCCGTTATCTCGCCGGTATGCCATTCACCCACTGCGCGGGCGCGCTGTGCAAATCGCTCCAGCTCGATGCGAGTCTTGTCGGCGACACTGGCAAACAACTCGACCATCTTGGCCTCGGCAAATTCCAGTTCGAAGCCGAGCCAATCTTTAAGTTGTCTGCCGTTCTCTGCCAGATAGGCACCCGCCTCTTCCATGTCTTTCTTGAGATAGGCGCCGACCTTCTCGGCCTCCTCACGCGTGAGTTCACCCAGCTCGGTCGCCTTCTCCTTGGCCTTTTCCAGATTTGCGTTAAGGGTGGGCTCCGCCTCCTGCCACGTCTCTTTGATACGTTTGAGCATGGTGTTGTAGGCCGTGACCAGTTTTTCCGTTGCCTGTTGCTGATTCATGATCGCCTCCTTTAACATGTTCTCGACACCTCCAAACTAGTCATTTCATCAAAGCAGGGCCTTGCCCTGGATCAATTCTGAGCGCTTTATTGTGGGGGTAGGGCGCCTAGGGTATGCTTGCAGGCCTGTCGGCGTGTCAGGCGCGCCTATCTAACTCACTGATTTCACGAGGCATCTCGACACGCGTATGGAAGAGCAGTACCGCCCCGAACAGGTTGAACAAGAGGCTCAGATCTACTGGGAGACACAGCGATCCTTTAAGGCCATCAAGGACTCTTCGAAGGAGAAATTCTACTGCCTCTCCATGTTTCCCTACCCCTCGGGCAAGTTGCACATGGGACACGTGCGCAATTACACCATTGGTGACGTCCTCTCGCGCTATGCGCGCATGAATGGCAAGAGTGTGTTGCAGCCGATGGGCTGGGATGCCTTCGGTCTGCCGGCGGAGAATGCCGCGATCAAGAAC